>NZ_JBHHJV010000010.1:78808-147858 GCF_042136355.1 Peribacillus sp. Hz7 | reverse complement strand
ACAACCATCATATCAACAGCCAGGCACCCAAGCACCGCCGTCATATCAGCCATCATTTGCAGCAACCCAAGCACAACCATCATATCAACAGCCAGGCATCCAACCGCCGCCGTCATATCAGCCATCATTTGCAGGAGCCCAAGCGCAACCACTATATCAACAGCCAAGCAAACAAGCACAGCTGCCGTACCAGCAACCATTTGCGGGAACCCAAGCACAGCCACCGTATCAACAACAGCCAGGTACCCAAGCGTCGCCGTCGTACCAGCAACCATTTGCGGGAACCCAAACACAGTCGCCTTATCAACAGCCATTTCCAAATATGTATGCTCAGCCAAAGCATATGTCAGGTCAATATAAAAATACTCAACGAGAGAATCCAGCAGAGCAACAAGATTATTCAGGGGAGCATGGTTTGAATCCGTATCTGCCACAACAAGATAATCCATATGCGACCATTCCATTCGGTGGACAGCCGGGCATGAATGTACCAGGACACTTTGGCGGTCAGCCAGGACCTTTTATTCCAGATCAATTCGGTGGGGTTCGTGCGCCTGAGACATTTGGTATGCCAACGTATGCTGAGGAAAGCAATGACTTTTAGTCGAAATCATCGCTTTAAAAATCGCCTTTTTTCTAAAATTAAAGCGTTAAAAAGCAGACCGGAGAGAATGAAGCAACTTCAAGGGGATGTGTATTTACTTACCTTTAAAAATCATCCTCCCCTTATTTTAAAGGGCTTTACTAGTCGTGAGAAATGGTATCGTCAGCAAGTGTTGACCTCTTTATTAAAACAAAAGGGTTTTGACCGTACGTATAGTATGTACAGTGAGCCAGAACCATTTCAGCTAGATGGCATGTGGTACAGTTTTATTGAATTTTTGCCGCCAAGTGCCAATAAATTTAATTTTGCTAATGAGTCTAATCGAAAAGAAGGAGCGCAGCTGTTAGAAGCATTTCATAACAGTGCTGACCAGATTTCATTACCATCACTTCCCGTTTATAATCAATTAAATAAATGGAGAGATCGCTTAGCTTTATTCCGACAAAATGTGCCATATATTCGCGAGCATATTCCAGAGTCTATTTTAGAAGAATGGATTGCTTGGGCAGAGTGGTCCTTAAAGGGCTTAGAGACTTATCAAAAGGAGATAAATCAAGAAACCAATACGATTATTCATGGGGACTGTGCCCATCATAATTTTCTCCGTAAGGAAGACGGGACACTGGCTTTAATTGATTTTGATTTAATTGCTAAAGCTCCACGTATGATAGATTATTTACAATATGCGAATCGGATTTTACCTCATTTGGATAACCCGTCTAAGGACGTTTGGAAGTATCGGCAAATTGCAGCATATAAAAAAAATCCAGCTTTTTTGTATGCCCTTGCTTATCCGTCTGATATTTTTCGTGAGTGGAACCTTTTATTTAAAACACGTTTTCGTTTAGATCATGTGTGGAAAATAACCGTTGAAGATTTTGAGAAACGAATGGAGTTGAATAAGCAGTTGGCACAGCTCGTTTCTAAATAGGGCAATAACTAACAGAGTAAAATCCCCCCTTGTTATCAATGCTATAAATGAGCAATCAAAGGGGGGTTGTTATTGCGACAGAAATTATGGATAGGGCCCTTATGCCTAGCGGTAGTAGTGGGACTAAGCGGCTGTAATAACCAACAAGCAACAGAAAATGAAAACTTCCTTAACCGAACGAGCTATCAGTCAACAGAAAAAGATCAGCTTGTTCGAAATATAAATAATGAAATACCGATGTTAGATGATGCGGAAGATGGTTTACACAATGGCAATGATAGCTACAGTGAAAGAGACCGTAATTATCATGGTCACGCGAGTAAACCACTTCATGCGAAGTCTTCATATTATAATTCTTATGAAGGTAATCTCGTCGATCGTATTAATCGTCAGGTCAATTCTATTCCAAATGTGAAGGATACTCGGGCAATTGTGATGCAAAAGGATGTACTTATAACGGTTTTGCTTGATGATTATGCACAAGCAAGAGCGATTAAGAATGTTGTTATCGAACAAGTACAGCCGCTTGTTAAAGGGCGAACTCTTCATGTAACAACAGATACAGGGGTATATTACCGCACGATGACACTTGATAACAATTTACGTGATGGAGGTCCGACAGACGTAGTGATTTTAGATGCAGATGATTTATTTGATAATCTGGACATTCACGAAGATCATCTTAGGTAATCAACATGAACTGACTTCAATCTTGGAGTCAGTCCTTTTTTGTTTACCTTTGTTAAACAATATTCATTAACATAGCCTTTGGTTAAAAAGCTTTTATTCGGTCACACTAATAAAAAAAGCAGATACCGCAAGAGGTGAGGGTTATGATAATACGAATTCTGGCTTGTTTCATGTTCCTGTTTTTTTCCTTCGTCTGGACGGGATCAGCAGAACTATCGATTCAAGAGTACCAGCCTATTGAAAGAAAGGTCATTCTTCAACGCGAATATTTAGATGGAGAGCTGAGCGAAGAAAAAGTAATGGAAGTCATTGGGTCGATGGCTCAGTTTCAAAAAAAATATCGAGAGTGGCAAATTGTTGAACAGACAAAAGAACATCTTGTGCTGCATAAATTCGAAAATGATATTTCCCCTTTGCTTAAAGCGAACGGTTATTTCGGCATGACAGAAGATGGAACGTTGTCTATTTTTAATGGAAAACCAGAGTATGAAAAAGTGATTCATACTTTCTTTCAATTGGATGTTGGAAAGCTTGAGGCCTATCAACAGGAGGAATTACAGCAAGGTATTCCGATTATCAGTAAGGAACAATTTACTAACTTAATTAAGGAATATAGAGTATATTCGATGCCTTCTAACTCCGCTCATTAGGATAATAGATTCTTCCTTCCGCAAATTCCTCAATCTATGGTACAATGAGAGATACAGCAAAATCAGGGAGAGAAGAGATTTGTATGATTATTTAAAAGGAATGGTCGACTATATTGGACCGGAATACATAGTAGTAGAAAATGGGGGAATTGGGTATCAGGTTGTGACACCAAATCCTTTTGTTTTTTCCAATCAATTAAAAAAAGAAATTCAAATTTATTTATATCAGTATGTTCGAGAGGATTTAATTGCACTTTACGGATTTCAAACACGTCAAGAAAAGGCGTTATTTATGAAACTCTTAGGTGTAACGGGAATTGGTCCCAAAGGGGCGCTTGCTATTTTAGCATCTGGTCAAGTTGATCAAGTGGTTCAGGCTATTGAACAGGAGGATGAATCATTTCTTGTGAAGTTCCCAGGTGTCGGGAAGAAAACAGCACGCCAAATGATTTTGGATTTAAAAGGGAAACTGGAACATATTATTCCCGATGCTTTTCCGAGTTTATTTCATGAACCGAGTGAGCGCGTAGAAACGAAGTCAACGGAACTAGATGAAGCCATTCTTGCCTTAAAGGCACTAGGTTATTCGGATAAAGAAGTGCAAAAAGTAGCAAAGCAGCTTGGTGCAGAGACATTCACGACGGAACAGTATATTAAAAAAGCATTACAAATGATGTTAAGATAAGGGGTGGCGTAATGGAGGAGAGAATAGTGAATCAGGAGGTTGATTCGAACGAACTGTCCTTTGAACAAAGCTTGCGACCACAAACATTACAGCAATATATTGGCCAAGATAAGGTCAAGGCAAATTTAAGTGTGTTTATTGAAGCGGCACGGATGCGTGAAGAAACACTTGATCATGTACTATTATATGGACCACCTGGTCTTGGGAAAACGACATTAGCGGTTATTATTGCGAATGAAATGGGCGTAAATATTCGTACAACATCTGGACCTGCTATTGAAAGGCCTGGTGATTTGGCGGCGATTCTAAGTGCGCTTGAACCAGGAGATGTGTTATTCATTGATGAAATTCATCGTTTGCCGCGTGCTGTAGAAGAGGTATTGTATCCTGCTATGGAGGATTTTTGTCTTGATATTGTTATTGGGAAGGGGCCTGAGGCGCGTTCAATACGGATTGACCTTCCGCCTTTTACTTTAGTTGGAGCTACGACAAGAGCCGGTGCTTTATCGGCCCCGTTACGTGATCGCTTTGGCGTATTGAGTCGCTTAGAATATTATACGGAGTATCAATTAACAGATATCGTCATGCGAACGTCGGTTATTATGGATACAGAAATGGATGTGCAAGCGGCAGGGGAAATTGCGAGAAGATCACGCGGTACGCCTCGAATTGCCAATCGTCTGCTTCGAAGAGTACGAGATTTTGCTCAAGTGCGTGGGGATGGTACAATTACAAAGGAACTAGCTGACTATGCTTTAGAGCTTTTACAAGTTGATCGCCTAGGCCTTGATCATATTGATCATAAGCTTCTCAAAGGAATTATAGAAAAATTCCGCGGTGGACCAGTAGGGCTAGAAACGATTGCGGCGACAATCGGAGAAGAAGCTCATACGATTGAAGATGTATATGAACCGTATTTATTACAAATTGGTTTCTTACAAAGAACCCCTCGTGGTCGAATGGCCACACCTCTTGTATATGAGCATTTTCAAATGGAGGTGCCGAAATGACAGGGCTGCCTAAGATTTTGATGGCTCTTGGTGTTATTCTTTTTATTATTGGCTTTGCGATGAAATTTATTAATCTTGGTAAACTTCCAGGTGATATTGTCATTAAAAAAGAGAATACAACGTTTTATTTTCCGATTGTCACGTCGATTATTGTCAGCTTGATTTTATCGGCGATTTTTTATGTTATTGGAAGGTTTAAATAATGGCTCTGTTACATACTGTGGTGTTTTTTTGCTTATCTAAGAACAACGATTCCATATGAACAGTCCAAAAAAAGCGCATGAATTAACATAATAAATTAACATAGCCTAAGTATGAAAGGTACTTCAAGATTGAACTTATAAGGAAGTGGAAGAAGTGAAATTAGATTTATTTGATTTTCATTTGCCGGAGGAATTGATTGCTCAAGTCCCATTGGAAAATAGGGAAGCAAGCAGACTGATGGTGTTAGATAAAGAAACGGGAGACGTACAGCACGATGTATTCAAACATATTACAGAGTATCTGCAACCAGGCGACTGCTTAGTATTAAATGATACAAAGGTACTGCCTGCGCGTCTGCATGGAAGCAAGGAAGATACGGGTGCTAATATAGAGGTGCTGTTATTAAAACAGCAGCAAGACGATGAATGGGAAACGCTTGTGAAACCAGCGAAACGAATTAAAGAAGGTTCAACGATTGTCTTTGGAGGTGGGAAATTAAAGGCTGTTTGTACAGGTGTACTTGAGCATGGTGGGCGCATGTTACAATTCCAGTATGACGGGATTTTTTATGAAGTGCTTGAAGAATTAGGAGAAATGCCCTTACCTCCTTATATTAAAGAGCAATTGGATGACCAAGACCGTTATCAGACGGTGTATGCACGAGAACGCGGTTCAGCAGCAGCGCCAACAGCCGGACTTCATTTTACGAAAGAGCTGTTAGCAAAGGTGAAGGAGATGGGCGTTCATATTGCCTTTATTACGCTTCATGTTGGCCTCGGTACATTTCGTCCGGTAAATGTCGAGGATATTGATGATCATGATATGCACTCAGAATTTTATCAAATGACAGCAGGCACTGCTCATTTGTTAAATGAAGTGAAAGCAAATGGCGGACGCATTATTACGGTTGGAACTACTTCAACGAGAACACTGGAAACGATTGCTTCACGCCATAACGGTGTGTTTAAAGAAGAAAGTGGTTGGACAAGTATTTTTATTTATCCCGGCTATGAATTTAAAGGAATTGACGCTATGATTACCAATTTCCATCTGCCTAAATCTACGTTAATTATGCTAATTAGTGCGCTAGCTGGTCGAGAGAACGTGCTTCATGCTTATAATCTAGCTGTGGAAGAGAAATACAGATTCTTTAGTTTTGGAGATGCGATGTTTATTAAGTGATATAAGAGTGAATTGCTCTTGAAAGGAGTTATATGAGTTGACAGCAATACGATACGAACACATTAAAACATGTAAACAAACAGGGGCGAGGCTGGGTATTGTTCATACGCCGCATGGCTCTTTTGAAACACCAGCATTTATGCCGGTTGGAACGATGGCTACTGTAAAAACGATGTCACCTGAGGAATTAAAACAAATGGGGGCAGGTATTATTTTAAGTAATACATATCATTTGTGGTTACGTCCAGGTCATGATATTGTGAAAGAAGCAGGCGGTTTACATCAATTTATGAACTGGGATCGTCCGATTTTAACAGATTCGGGTGGATTCCAAGTGTTCAGTTTAAGCGATTTTCGTAAAATTGAAGAAGAAGGCGTTCACTTTCGAAATCATTTGAATGGCGATAAATTATTTTTATCTCCTGAAAAAGCGATGGAGATTCAAAATGCGTTGGGTTCTGATATTATGATGGCGTTTGATGAATGTCCGCCATTCCCTGCAACAGAAGAATATATGAAGAAATCGGTTGAGCGTACATCTCGTTGGGCTGAACGCTGCTTAAAAGCACATGAACGTCCGCAAGATCAAGGGTTATTTGGGATTGTTCAAGGCGGCGAATATGAACACCTTCGTAAGCAAAGTGCTCAAGATTTGGTGTCTTTAGATTTCCCAGGTTACGCAATTGGCGGCCTGTCTGTTGGAGAACCAAAGGACATTATGAATCGCGTTCTAGATTTTACAACACCACTACTACCAGCTGATAAACCTCGTTATTTAATGGGTGTAGGGTCTCCTGACTCTTTAATTGATGGAGCAATTCGCGGAGTTGATATGTTTGATTGTGTTCTTCCAACACGCATTGCACGTAATGGAACGTTGATGACAAGCAATGGTCGACTTGTTGTAAAAAATGCGAAGTATGCGCGTGATTTCGGTCCGCTCGATGAAAACTGTACTTGTCATGTTTGTCAAAACTACAGTCGTGCTTATATTCGCCACTTAGTTAAATGTGAAGAGACGTTCGGAATTCGACTTACGACTTATCATAATCTTCATTTTCTGTTAAACTTAATGGAACAGGTCAGACAAGCTATTAGAGAAGATCGTCTTGGAGACTTTAGGGAAGAGTTTTTTGAACAGTATGGTTTTAATAAACCGAATGCGAAAAACTTCTAATTCCATACATATTACGTAGAAAGGAGATTACATATGGACAGTTTAGTACAATTAGCACCATTACTACTTATGTTTGTGCTGTTTTATTTTCTACTTATTCGTCCACAAAAGAAACGTCAAAACGCTGTTAAAGAAATGCAGAACAGCTTGAAAAAAGGCGATAAAGTTGTGACGATTGGCGGCTTACATGGAACAGTGGATTCAATTGATGAATTGAAAGTGGTTATTAAATCATCAGACGGTACAAAATTAACTTTTGACAGACAAGCAATTCGCGAAGTCGTTGAAAGTGCACTTGAGAAGGTAGAAGCTTAATAATAAAGAAACCGAGCGGATTCCCGCTCGGTTTCTTTATTCCCCTTTACTTATATTTACTCCAAGTATACCTCCCATTATAGCGGTCACAACGAAGCATCCATAAGAAACCCATTGCTTTACAGAAAATAATGAATCGTGACCTAAATATTGAAATAATAAAATAATCGCTAAGTAGACAACTCCAGTGCCTCCACCGAGTAGGATTCCTTGCTTTCTTCCTTTACCTCCTGATACAAAGCCCCCGATGAAAATCGATAAAAATGTGACAATCATTACAACGAGACTTATGGACGATTCTGTTAATGCTGTAAAGCGAAGCAATGTAGAGAAGATAAGACTGGCAATTATCGCTAAAACAAAAATGGTGCTAACACCGTATAGGATGGCGAAGCTCATTCTTTTTGTTTCGATTGTCGTTCCCCCCTTTTTAGTACAAGCATATTCGGAGAAAGCCTTGCCTAGACCAAACGATTAAAAAATGGAAAAATATTTTCCCAATTCTTGCACATTCTAATAAGGAATGATTATTTAATGAGCAAGGGAGTGTATGTATGTGGAGTTGTATGCCACGATTGGTTTAAGAACAGTCATCAGTTATTTGCTTATTTTAATTATTTTTCGTTTAATGGGTAAGCGTGAAATTGGTGAATTAAGCATTTTAGATTTAGTCGTTTTTATTATGCTAGGGGACATTGCTGTTATTGCAGCTGAAAGACAGGAAAAACCTTTTCTGGAAATTCTTTTTCCTATGCTTATTTTACTCGTTATTCAACTCTTATTTTCATATATCTCATTGAAAAGCTCGAAGTTTCGTAAAGTACTAGACGGTAGTCCTAGTATTATTATTAACAATGGGAAGATTGATGAAAAAGCAATGCGCCAGCAACGCTATAATTTTGACGATTTACTGACACAGCTTCGTGAAAAAGGCATTATTGATATCAATGAGGTTCAATTTGCCATTTTAGAAACAACAGGTAAGCTGTCTGTTATTAAACGAGATAACAAGGCAGTTTCCGAACATAAGGAGACTGCCTTTCCCCTAATTATGGATGGCGAAGTACAAGAGGATAGCCTCAAACACATTGGGCAAAATCAGTTTTGGCTTCGTCAGCAATTAAAGAAACGGGGCTATGAAGATATAAAGAAAATATCCCTATGTAGCTATAAGAACGGAACGCTGTATATTGATCAAAGTGACAGTTAAGGGCGCCATGCAAAACGGGCTAGAAAAGGTCCAATTCGCGGAATGCGCTTTAGGTCACTCTTTTTAATGTTCCCAGTAGCAAGCATCAGTACAATATACGTAATCAGAAGAATAGTCAGTGAACTTAGTAATCGAGCACTAATCGAGAAGTTAGTTAAAAGATAATGGAACATATAATAACCGCTGGCACCCGAGATGAGACCAATGAGCAGAGCAGAACAGTAGCTGCGAACATGAATGGTGAACGGTACGACTTTTAAGACGGTTGAGAAATGTAAAAAGGTTACGAGCACTGTTCCGACAGCAATCCCCATGGCTGCTCCCATAATGCCAAAATTCTCTTTTGTCGCTAATAAGAAGATCACGACAATTTTAACGATGGCGCCAATCAAACTATTAATCATCGCCGCTCGCGCTAAATTCAATGCTTGAAGCATGGCTTGTAAAGGAATTTGAAAATAGAACATAACAAAAAAAGGTGCGAGAAATTTAATAAAAACCGCAGCGTTTGAGGAGCCGTACATCAGCTCTAAAAGCGGGTCGGCAAACACATAAAGAGCAATAACGGCTAAACAACCTGTGCTGAAGGTAATATTTAATGTTTGTTGCAATCGGTGTTCAATTAATTTCATATTTCCAATTGACTTTGCTTCACTTACCGCTGGAACAAGTGATGTAGCAAGGGAAGATGTAATGAAGGAAGGAAGCATTAATAAGGGCAAGGCGTATCCGGTTAATTCCCCGTATTGCTTAGTAGCGACAGTTGTAGCTACACCAGCAATCGCTAAACTTTGAGCGACTACAATCGGTTCTAAAAACCAAGCAAAAGAACCGATCATTCGACTGCCCGTTGTTGGAACGGCGATGCCCATTAATTCGGTAAATGTGTCTTTGCCTGAGTGAGCCATCTTAAAAAAGCCTTTACGTAATTTAAAGTGTTTTTTCAATTTAAAGGCACGCAGTAAGTAAAGAAGGGAGGCGAGCTCTCCAATAATGGACGCTAGCATGGCTCCTGCCGCCGCATATTCAATGCCATAAGGTAAAAAGGTTTTCGTTAAGACTGCAATAAAGGTGATTCGTACTATTTGTTCAATCAGTTGAGAAAGGGCAAAAGGTTTCATATTTTGTTTACCTTGAAAATAACCGCGCAGAACAGAAGAAATCGCAATAATTGGTACGACAGGGGCAATCGCTAGTAAAGGCCAAATCGTACGTTGATCTGTAAATAAAGTTTCAGAAAGTATAGGAGCCAGTATAATTAACAGTGGTGTGAAAATCATGGATAACGAAAAAGTACAGGCGAGGGAAACGACAAGAATTTTTTTTACTTTTCGCTCATCACCCCGTGCATGTGCTTCAGCAACAAATTTAGAAATGGCAACTGGAAGTCCAAATTGAGTAATCGCAATAACAAGAAATAATGTCGGGAGTGCCATCATATATAACCCGACCCCTTCTTCCCCGATAAAGCGGGCGATAACAATTCGGTTAATAAATCCGAGTACCCTTGTGATTAAGCTAGCTGCGATTAAAATTAATGTTCCTTTTAAGAATTTTGACATTGCTTACAATCCCTGCCTTCTCAAACAAGCTGTCATATTATACAATTAACTATATGCAGTGACTTGGACAAAGCATGACAAAAGTGTTTGCGTTAGATACAAATAATCTTTCTTCGATGGGGGAAAAGCGATGACACAGAATCATCCTTATCAACGATATTACATTAAGGTAAAGCCAGCTTTAAAAAGCAAGCGGGAAGAGTTTAGGATGCTCGGATTACATGCGGTGACAGAAGAGGACATTTGGAGTTACTTAACAGACAAAACATGGAAGCGTCCACAAGAAACGATTCGTATTCATGAAATTGTCGCCGATATTTTAGCTCTTTCAAGCAGTCAATTTATGACGTTTCAAATGATTGCTGCTTATAAAGCACCGAGCCTTTTTGAACCTTTGTCATCAGAGGAATTGAAAGATTTGTTACGTGACTAAAGTGCGTATAGAAGAGCGGCTCTTCGAAAAAATTGACAGTTAGTTGAATTTGAATCATAATACTTATGGTTATGCATTTTTCTGGTAAAAGGTAAAGTTTGCGGTAACACAGGCACTTCTTTCGAATGCGATTCGAATGAGCAATACAACATCAAGGTCATAGGCATATTATAGAAAGGGGCCTACTATATAATGGTAAAAAGAAGCAGGATTGTGGCATTTTTCCTCATTGCTATTTTGATTTTTTCAGCAATGGGCACAACATCCAAGGGTATTCTCGATAATATTAAATTGGGACTAGACCTTCAAGGTGGTTTTGAAGTACTTTATGAAGTAAAAACACTTGATGGCGGGGAAGTTACGGAGTCTATATTGACAAGTACACAAGGTGCGCTTGAAAGACGTATCAACGTACTTGGGGTTAGTGAGCCGAATATTCAAATTGAAGGCAAGGATCGCATCCGTGTTCAATTAGCTGGTGTAACGGATCAAAATAACGCCCGTAAAATTTTATCGACTCAAGCTAAACTATCATTCCGTGATTTCAACGATAAGGAAATGATGACAGGTGCCGACTTAAAAGAAGGCGGTGCTAAACAAACGTTCCAAGATAATAAACCAGTTGTCGAAATTACGTTAAAAGATTCCAACAAATTTAAAGAAATTACACAAAAGATTTCACAAATGGAACCAGGAACAAATGTCTTAGCGATTTGGCTAGACTTTGAAGAAGGCAAAGATTCATTTGCGAAAATAGAATCACAAGATAATATGATTTCTGCACCACAAGTAAGTGAAGTATTTAATACGAATACAGTATACATAACAGGTCAATTTACAGTAGAAGAAGCAAAAGAATTAGCGAATTTATTAAATGCAGGTGCTCTTCCTGTTGATTTAGAAGAAGTATACTCAACGTCTGTAGGCGCACAGTTTGGCGAAGAAGCGCTTAACAAAACTATTTACGCTGGTATTATCGGGATTGCCTTAATTTTCTTATTCATGTTAGTCTACTATCGCTTCCCGGGCTTTATCGCGATTGTTACACTAACGATTTATATCTTTTTAACGCTTCTTGTGTTTGACTGGATGAATGCGGTTTTAACGCTTCCAGGTATTGCAGCATTGGTGCTCGGAGTGGGGATGGCCGTTGATGCGAATATTATTAGTTATGAGCGAATTAAGGATGAATTGAAATTAGGCCGTTCCGTAAAAGCAGCTTTTGCGGAAGGAAACAAAAACTCGCTAGCTACGATTTTTGATGCGAATTTAACGACGTTGCTTGCCGCAGCCGTTTTATTCATTATTGGGACAAGCTCTGTTAAAGGGTTTGCTACAACGTTAATTATTTCGATTCTAATGAGTTTCATCACTGCTGTTTACGGTACACGACTTTTCTTAGGCTTATGGGTAAAAAGCGGCATCTTTGATAAGCGTCCGGGCTGGTTTGGAGTAAGAAAGAAAGATGTTCATCAATTATCAGAAAAGCTTGATTTAGCCGATTTAAGCACACCATTTGATCGTATTGGCTTTGTTAAGAATAGAAAAGTGTTTTACGGCATTTCAACAGTAATCACGATTATTGGGATTATCTTCTTGTTTGTATTTAAGTTAAATCTTGGTATTGATTTTACAAGTGGAACGCGCATTGAAATTGGCGGAGATAAGCCATTAACAACGCAGCAAATTGAAACAGAAATGAACAAGCTAGATATTGAAGTGAAGGATATTAATTTCGCGGGTACAAATAATGAAATTGGTGTCGTTCGTGTAATCGGTGTTCTAGATAAAGAAGAAATTGCTGAATTGAAGGATCACTTCAGTAAAGATTTTGGTGTTGAGCCAAATGTTAGTACGGTTTCACCAACGGTTGGTAAAGAGTTAGCGAAAAATGCGTTAATTGCTGTAGCCATTGCCTCACTTGGAATCATTTTATATGTTTCTGTACGATTTGAGTGGAGAATGGCTGTACCATCTGTTGTTGCTTTAATACATGACGCCTTTTTTGTCATTACGCTTTTCAGCGTTCTGCGATTAGAAGTAGATATTACGTTTATTGCCGCGATTTTAACAATCGTGGGGTATTCGATTAATGATACAATTGTTACCTTTGACCGAATCCGCGAAAATTTACGGAAGAAGAAGAAAATTAAAACAGTGGAAGAGCTTGAAGAAATTGTGAATATTAGTATTCGTCAAACATTAACAAGATCGATTAACACCGTTTTAACCGTTCTTGTAACGATTATCGCTTTAATGATTTTCGGCAGCGAATCCATCCGTAACTTCTCGATTGCGCTATTTATTGGGATGGTTTGTGGTGTGTACTCTTCTCTATACATCGCTTCTCAATTCTGGCTCGATTTGAAGGCAAAAGAATTGAAGCAAAAAGGTACGTTAAAAACAGAAAAAGTGAAAAGAGAAAGCTTAGAAGGACAAGTATAAGCTTTTGAATGGAGAGACTGGCAATATGTCAGTCTCTTTTTTTTAATGGAATTGGCAGATAAGAGGCGCTCTTTTTGAGTGTGAAATTAAAATTGAAACTGCTCCTCTCTTTTTTGTATAATGAATAGATTGAGGGGTGAATTCATGTTAAAGCCAAAAACGCGGTGGAATGTACAAGCCGCTGATTCAAATAAAATTACTGCACTAGTGGAACAGCTTCATATTACACCTCTAGTAGCAACGCTATTAGTTAATCGAGGCTTAGATGATGTCGAAGCTGCTCGATCTTTTTTATATGTAAAAAAACAAACGTTTCATGACCCATTTCTATTAAAAGATATGGATAAAACCGTTCATCGTATACAAGAGGCGATTCACCGTGGCGAGAAAATTCGCATATTCGGCGATTATGATGCGGATGGTGTCACATCGACAACGGTGATGATGACAACGCTAAAAAGACTAGGCGCTCACGTAGATTTCTATATTCCCAATCGTTTTACAGAAGGATATGGGCCGAATGAGATGGCTTTTCGTCTTGCTGCTAGTGAAAGCGTTCAGCTATTAATTACCGTTGATACAGGAATTGCTGCCGTAGCAGAAGCAGCACTTGCCCGTGAGCTTGGGATGGATTATATTGTGACAGATCATCATGAACCAGGACCAGAGCTTCCAGAAGCATTCGCTATCATTCATCCAAAGTTAGAAGATAGCAGCTATCCGTTCAAAGAATTAGCTGGAGTTGGGGTAGCATTCAAGCTTGCACATGCCCTGCTTGGAGAACTGCCGGAAGACTTACTAGAAATTGCTGCGATTGGAACGATTGCAGATTTAGTACCGTTGATTGGGGAAAATCGCTTGATTGCTGCAAAAGGGATTGAAAAGATGCGCCAAACGAGAAGACCAGGTCTTGTTTCTTTAATGAAAGTAGCGAACATTGAGCAAAGTTCGTTAACGGAAGAGTCGATTGGGTTTTCTTTGGCGCCGCGTTTAAATGCAGCCGGACGTTTAGGTCCTGCAGATCCTGCTGTTGATTTACTAATGGCAGAAGATTTGTTAGAGGCAGCTGAGCTTTCAGAAGAAATTAATGAGCTCAATAAAGAGCGTCAAGCAATTGTAGCAGAAGCAGTAGAGGAAGCAATTCGTGAAGTAGAAGAACATTATCCACTCGCTAATAATCAGGTTCTGATTGTTGGGAAAGAGGGATGGAATTCAGGTATTGTAGGAATTGTTGCTTCAAAGCTTGTTGAGCGTTATTATCGACCGACAATCGTTCTAAGTTATGATCGAGAAAAAGGTTTAGCAAAAGGATCAGCACGCAGTATTGCTGGATTTGATTTATTTCGGAATTTATCTACTTGTCGCGAATTATTACCTCATTTCGGAGGTCATCCAATGGCAGCTGGAATGACGTTACAAATTGATGATGTGCCCGAATTGCGTATGCGTTTAAATCAATTGGCGGCTGAACAATTAACAGCGGAAGATTTTATTCCTGTAGTGAGCTTAGATGGAGCCGTACATATTGAAGAGGCTTCCATTCAAACAATTGAGGAAATGAGCTTATTAGCTCCATTTGGTGTCAGCAATCCTAAACCGAAAGTTTTACTTGATTCTGTTCAGCTTGCAGGCATTCGAAAAATCGGTGCCAATCAAAATCATTTAAAGTTCCAGTTTGCAGAGGAAGATAAGCAGCTTGATGGGGTGGGATTTGGCTTAGGACATTATGCTGATCATATTGCTCCGCATGCCAAAGTGTCCGTTATTGGAGAACTTTCTATTAATGAATGGAATAATATGAAAAAGCCGCAAATTTTTGTGAAAGATGTTGCTGTTGATCATTGGCAGCTATTTGATTATCGTGGTAAAGGGCAAGTGGAAAAGTGGTTAACGGAGATTTTGCCAACGAAGCGAAAAATCATTGTTTTTTCGGCAGAGACGATGAAACAGTATCCGTTTTTGCAAGATTATCCAGATGTGATGTTGGTTCAAACGGAGCAGGATGTAGAGAGGATAGAAGGAATTAATAGCTATTTAGTATTGATGGACCTGCCAATGTCTCGCGAGATTTTACAGAAAATCATCCGTAATCAACAACCAGAGCGGATTTATGTTCACTTTTTTCATCAACAAGATCATTTCTTAAGTACGATGCCAACTCGGGACCATTTTAAATGGTTTTATGCATTTTTATCGAAAAAAGGGCCGCTCGATTTAGGAAGATATGGAGATGACCTTGCTGCATACCGTGGTTGGTCCCGAAATACAATTGATTTTATTTCTAAGGTGTTTTTTGAATTAGATTTTGTTACAATAGATAATGGATTAATTATGCTTAAAACCAATGCGAAAAAACGCGAACTAACTGATTCAATATCGTATCAACGAAAGAAAGAGCAATTTGAGCTTGAAAAAGAGCTTGTTTATTCTTCCTATCAGCAATTATTCGATTGGTTCAATCAAGAATTAATTCAAGAGGTAATAGACCTTGAGGAGGAAACAAAGCAATGGATTTAAAGCAATTTGTAACAATTGTGCCAGATTGGCCGAAAAAAGGAATTATTTTTAAAGATATCACGACGTTAATGGATAATGGTCAAGCCTATAAATATGCAACAGATCAGATTGTAGAATATGCACGTGATAAAAAGATTGATTTAGTCGTTGGACCGGAAGCACGTGGCTTCATTATTGGATGCCCAGTTGCTTATGCATTAGAGGTTGGCTTTGCACCGGTACGTAAAGAAGGGAAGCTTCCACGAGAAACTGTGAAAGTCGAGTATGGATTAGAGTATGGGAAAGATGTACTAACGATTCATAAAGATGCGATTAAGCCGGGACAGCGTGTGTTAATTACCGATGACTTGCTGGCAACAGGAGGCACAATCGAAGCAACAATTAAACTTGTGGAAGAATTAGGCGGAGTAGTTGCAGGGATTGCCTTCTTAATTGAGTTAAGCGATTTAGATGGCAGAGATAAACTAAACGGCTACGATGTCTTAACATTAATGACATATTAATAATGAAGAAAGAGCATTCTTGAAATAGAATGCTCTTTTTTACAAGGCTGCTTAATAAAAAATGGCCAGTTATTAAGAAAATACAAGGAATTCTCTTTACATCCTCCCTTTTTTTTTCGATAATAGTAACAATAATGTTTTTTTTCTGCAAAAATTGTCGTGTTTTGAATGAAGTCTAATAGATATGATTAATTATACTCAATCCGGTGTATTAGTATAAATAGAGACAATAAGATACCGGTGGCAGTTAAAGTGGGGTTAAGGTGATTTCATGGCTAATGATCAAATATTGACTGCCGAGCAGGTTGTCGAAATAGCGAGCCGGTATCTTCAGCCCGAAGAAGCTGAATTTGTTTATAAAGCATACAAATATGCTGAGCATGCTCATCGTGAGCAATATCGTAAATCGGGTGAGCCTTATATTATTCATCCGATTCAAGTAGCTGGAATTCTAGCCGATCTTGAAATGGATCCAGCGACGATTGCAGCGGGCTTTTTGCACGATGTTGTGG
This sequence comes from Peribacillus sp. Hz7, assembly GCF_042136355.1. Classification (NCBI taxonomy): domain Bacteria; kingdom Bacillati; phylum Bacillota; class Bacilli; order Caryophanales; family Bacillaceae; genus Peribacillus; species Peribacillus sp. Hz7. The sequence continues at coordinate 131,228 of NZ_JBHHJV010000010.1, read as the reverse complement.
AAGATACCGAAGTGACGCTGAAGGACCTTGAGGAACATTTCAGTGCTGAAGTTGCGATGCTCGTTGATGGTGTAACAAAACTCGGAAAAATTAAATATAAATCTCAGCAAGAACAGCAAGCAGAGAACCATCGCAAAATGTTTGTTGCTATGGCTCAAGATATTCGTGTTATTTTAATTAAGCTTGCGGATCGCTTGCATAACATGCGGACATTGAAGCACTTGCCGCAAGAAAAACAACGTAGAATTTCGAATGAAACATTAGAAATTTTTGCTCCGCTTGCTCATCGACTTGGAATTAGTACGATTAGATGGGAGCTTGAGGACACAGCGCTTCGCTACTTAAATCCACAGCAATATTATCGCATTGTTAATTTAATGAAGCGAAAGCGTGCTGAGCGTGAGCAGTATCTTCAAGAGGTTATTAATGAAGTTCGGGATAGTGTTGGTGCTGTGAACATTAAGGCAGATATTTCAGGAAGGCCAAAACATATTTATAGTATTTATCGTAAAATGGTAATGCAAAATAAGCAATTTAGTGAAATTTATGATTTGTTGGCAGTTCGTGTTGTTGTCAGCAGCATTAAAGATTGCTATGCCGTACTTGGGATTATTCATACATGTTGGAAACCAATGCCGGGGCGCTTCAAAGATTATATCGCTATGCCGAAGCCAAATATGTATCAATCTTTGCATACGACAGTGATTGGACCAAAAGGTGATCCGCTAGAAGTCCAAATTCGGACGAGTGATATGCATCGAATTGCTGAATTTGGTGTTGCAGCTCACTGGGCGTATAAAGAAGGAAAAGATGCAAGCGATCAGCCATCACTTGAGGATAAGCTTACATGGTTCCGTGAAATTCTTGAATTTCAAGATGATGCTACAAATGCTGAGGAATTTATGGAATCGCTGAAAATTGACTTATTTTCGGACATGGTGTTCGTTTTTACTCCAAAGGGTGACGTAATTGAACTGCCGGCTGGTTCGAATCCAATTGACTTTGCTTACCGAATTCACTCGGAGATTGGTAACAAAACAATCGGTGCAAAAGTAAATGGGAAAATGGTTCCGCTAGACTACAAATTAAAAACGGGCGATATTATTGAAATTTTAACATCTAAGCATTCGTATGGCCCAAGTCAAGACTGGTTAAAACTAACGCAAACTTCACAAGCGAAGAATAAAATTCGAGCCTTTTTCAAAAAGCAACGCCGCGAGGAAAATATTGAAAAAGGAAAAGAGCTTGTTGAAAAAGAGATTAAGGCGATGGAATTTGATACAAAAGAAATTCTTACGCAGGATAATTTAAAGAGAGTAGCTGAGAAGTTTAATATTATTAATGTAGATGATCTGTTTGCTGCTGTCGGCTATAATGGTATAACTGCGCTGCAAGTAGCTAATCGCTTAACGGAAAAATTACGCAAACAAAAGGAACGTGAACAAGAGCCGGATATTAAAAATGCGGTTTCTGAATTAAAATCGTTCCCAATGAGTAAAAAGCGTGAATCGGGTGTACGTGTACCAGGAATTGATAATTTATTAATTCGTGTTTCTCGTTGTTGTAACCCGGTGCCGGGTGATGAAATTGTTGGTTATATTACAAAAGGGCGCGGTGTTTCAGTTCATCGAAAAGATTGTACAAACCTAGATGTAAGCGAAGATGAAAATCGCCTTATTCCGGTTGAATGGGAAAGTATTGCGAATGATCGAAAAGAATATACAGTGGAAATTGAAATTAGCGGTTATGATCGTCGAGGCTTGTTGAATGAAGTATTACAAGCGGTAAATGAAACAAAAACAAATATTTCGGCTGTTTCAGGAAAATCAGATCGTAATAAAGTAGCGACGATTCATATGTCCATTTATATTTTTAATCTGGCTCATTTACAGAAAGTGGTCGAACGGATTAAGCAAATTCCAGATGTCTATTCTGTAAGAAGGATGATGAATTAAGGAGTTTTATTTATGCGTGTAGTATTGCAACGATCAAAGGCAGCTAAAGTAGTAGTAGCTGGAGAAACAATTGGTGAAATTGAAAGCGGTCTTGTTTTGCTAGTGGGTGTCACTCATGGTGATACAGCAGAAGACGCTGCTTATTTAGCTGAAAAAATTGTGAATTTACGAATTTTTGAAGATGAGAATGGAAAAATGAATCACTCGGTTCTTGATGTTGGTGGCTCTATTCTTTCTGTCTCTCAATTTACGCTATATGGTGATTGTCGCAAAGGTCGTCGTCCAAACTTTATGGATGCAGCACGTCCGGAAGAGGCCGAGGTGTTGTATGAACGATTTAATGAGGAAATTCGTAAGCGAGGCGTCCATACCGAAACCGGGCAATTCGGTGCAATGATGGATGTTCAGCTTACAAATGATGGGCCTGTCACCCTAATATTAGAAAGTAAGTAACAAAAAAATCCCTATCAGGGATTTTTTTGTTGTTTAATAGTAGATTCATTATATCTAGTAACATAGCCTTATTTGAAATATCGAGCAAGTCCGTTGTAGATTGCCGATGTGACATTTTCTTGATAGTCATTTGTTGTGACAATTAACTCATCAGCAGGGTTACTTAAATAGCCGAGTTCGACTAGTGCTGCTGCTCGTTTATTTTCCCTTAGTACGTGATAATTTCCAAGGCGATGCCCGCGGTTTTCAACTTGTAAGGCCGAGGCGAGCGAGTAACTAATGGATGAGGCTAAAGCTTGTTGATATCCATGATAATAATAGGTCGTGATTCCACTCGTTGCGAGATTTACCGTACTATCATAATGCAGGCTAATAAAAGCGTCTGCGTTATGAATATGAGAGATGCTTACACGAGAGGGAAGCGGTACATATGTATCCGTACTTCTTGTTAAGATGACATCGGCTCCAGCTGCATGTAGCTTGTCGTATAGCAGCTTGGCTGTGCGACTTGTTAAATGCTTTTCAAGTGTGCCTCGCAGGCCGATTGTTCCGCCATCACGTCCACCATGACCAGGGTCAATAATAATGACCTTATCTTTTAAATATTTTTCTACACCAGGGCGGGTAACTTGTTCGTGCTGGCCATCGATGCTTACCATCCAGCCCGCTACATAGCCTGTTTTTCCGCTCTTCCATTTTACTTTATACCAATCGTCTTCAAGACCTGTAACCGAGAAGGTATCTCCTTCTTTTGTTTGTTTAAGGATGGTTGAATTTGCAGTTGGTTTTTCTCGAATCAATGTATCATCGTACATAATGGAAATTGTGCCGTTCGTTGCTTTCTTTTTTTCGGAAGAGAGTGCTGGCTGTTCTTCTTTTTCTAAAAACCAGTTAGCTACCCACCCTTTTTTTTTCGAATTAAGCTGAATTTGTGTTAGGTACCCTTTTTCTTTTATAATAGGATAACTTTCATTTTTTTTGACTTCACCTAATATGCTGCTCGTTAGCGAGGCCTCTTTATGAACGGCTAAATTTGGTGCTAATACTTTTGCGGTTGCCCGGCTGGATGCTGCATCTTTTGTTTGAATATATTGCTTTAAAACCCAGCCTTTATAATTTTGGAAGTTAATTTGCACCCAATTGCCTTCTTCCTGATAAACAGTCACTTCGCTATTTTTCGCTAATTTGCCTAAAACTGCTCCGCTCGTAGATGGTTGTAAGCGTACATTTAATTGATCAACGTTTACTAAGCCTGTATATAGTTCTTTTGTTTTTGTTTTCGCTTCTTTTGCTTTTTCAGGTTGCTTGATGGCAGAAAGCTGAACATATTGCTTAGCTACCCAGCCTTGTACATGATCGGTTTTGATTTCGAGCCAATTCTCGTTGTCTGTTATGGTGATGTTGACAGCTGTACCGTGAGATAGTGAACCAATCGTTTGAAAGGATGTTCCAGGTCCAGTACGAATGCGAACAGAGTCTCCAATGATGGTACCTTGCTCCGTTGTCTGGTTCACTGTTTCAGTTTTTTCTACAAGCCAATTGGCAACCCAGCCTGTTTTGGCTGCTGATAATTTAATTTGAATCCAATCGCCTTCTTCTTTTATAACAACGTATTCTTCCCCTTTTGCTAATTGACTGATGACAGGAAAGCTAAGTCCTGCTCCATTGCGCACATTGACGCTGTTGGATGTTGCGGTAACTTTTTGCTGCTCACTAAAGGCGTATGCATGTGGAAAAGCAATGAATATGATAAGTAAAGCGAGAGTAAGTATGATCCCTTTTTGTTTCAATGAGCTCAATGCCTCCTCTTAGATAAAATTTTGTTTATATGTAACATTTCAATATTTAAAAAACCCTCTAATAGGAAATACTATAACTAAATGAGGAGGGGGTTCGTTTATGAAATTTAGTGAGAAAGGGCAAACGAGTTTAACTGGTGCCAATCAATTAACAGGAGTCGACTTTCACGATTTTATTCAAAAAGAGCAAAGCACTAATTTAATTGAATTAGCGACTGAATTTGGCGTGAACGTTCGGACAATTAAAAATCTAAAAAAGCATTTACGGTAAAGCGAAATTTGTCGAGCGAGTCTTGACATTTGAAGACAACGTCCGTATGATTATAGAATATCATACATATTACTGCAACAACCAATGATGGAGAAAAGTAGTTAAGATACACATGAAAAGAGAGGAAATGCCTTAGGCTGAGAGCATTCCACATGATGCCTTAATGAAAGAACACTCTGTAGGCTTCACTCTGAACAAGCATTCTTTAGTAGGAGATGAACGTAGGCAGGCGTTAACTGCTTAAAAGAGGAGGCACTTATTACGTGCTTCAACTAGGGTGGCACCACGGGATATTCAACTCTCGTCCCTTGTAGCGATTGAGTTACAGGGGACGAGAGTTTTTTGTATGGGCAAATAAGAATGGAGGGAACGCAATGGGTATTCAAATTCCACGAGGTACGCAGGATTTACTGCCGGGCCAAACGGAGATCTGGCAATACATTGAGAATACAGCGCGCGAGCTTTGTCGTCGCTATCAATATAAAGAAATTCGCACACCGATTTTCGAGCATACGGAACTGTTCTTACGCGGTGTAGGTGATACAACAGACATCGTGCAAAAGGAAATGTATACGTTTCAAGATCGCGGTGGAAGGGACTTAACACTGCGTCCAGAAGGAACGGCATCTGTTGTTCGTTCGTATATTGAAAATAAAATGTTTGGTCATCCATCACAACCAGTTAAGCTTTATTATATTGGACAAATGTTTCGTTATGAGCGTCCACAAGCGGGTCGCTTCCGTCAATTTGTTCAATTCGGAATAGAAGCTTTGGGCAGCAAAGACCCAGCTATCGATGCAGAAGTGCTGGCATTAGCGATGAACCTTTATCAAGAGTTAGGGTTGAAAAAACTAAAGCTTGTCATTAATAGTTTAGGTGATAGCGAAAGTCGAATCGCTCACCGCAATGCGTTAATTAATCATTTTGAACCGCGCATTGGTGAGTTTTGCGGCGATTGTCAAAATCGCTTGCAAAAGAACCCGCTTCGCATTTTAGATTGTAAAAAAGATCATGATCATGAGTTAATGAAAACGGCTCCGTCGATTATTGATTATTTAAATGAAGAATCACGTACGTATTTTGATAAGGTGAAACAGCATTTGACAGATTTAGAGATTGAATTTGTGGAAGATCCAACGCTTGTACGTGGTTTGGATTATTATAATCACACGGCATTTGAGATTATGAGTGAAGCGGAAGGATTTGGGGCGATTACAACATTAGCTGGAGGCGGGCGTTATAACGGCCTTGCTGAAAGTTTAGGCGGTCCAGAAACACCGGGTATTGGTTTTGCTCTTAGTATTGAACGCTTAATTGCGGCTTTACAAGCAGAAGACGTCAAGCTTCCTATTGAGCAAGGCATTGACTGCTATTTTGTTTCCTTAGGAGATGCTGCGCGTGATTATACGGTCAAGCTTGCTTACCAATTGCGCAATGCGGGCTTTACTGTTGAAAAAGATTACTTAGACCGTAAAGTAAAGGCACAATTTAAATCAGCTGACCGATTAGAAGCAAGATATGTGGCTGTACTTGGGGATGATGAGTTAGCAAATAACAAAATCAACCTTAAAAACATGGCGACAGGCGAGCAAGTTGAATTAGACTTAGCAACATTTATTGAACAATTTAAGAAGTTACAAGCTTAAGGAGGAACTAAGATGTTTGGTAGATCATACTTCTGTGGAGAAGTGTTAGAAACAGCAATTGGTGAAAAAGTAACATTAAAAGGATGGGCTCAAAAGCGACGTGATTTAGGTGGATTAATTTTTATTGATCTGCGTGACCGTACAGGCGTTGTTCAAATTGTGTTCAACCCAGATGTATCAGCGGAAAGCTTAGCCATTGCTGAGAAAGTTCGTAACGAATACGTTCTTGATGTGCAAGGAACGGTTGTAAAACGTGATGAAACAACGGTGAATCCAAATATTGCAACAGGTACAATTGAAGTACAAGTTGAAAATATTACGATTATTAACGAAGCGAAAACTCCTCCATTTGCTATCGATGGAAATACGGATGTCTCTGAAGATGTTCGTTTGAAATATCGTTATTTAGATTTACGTCGTCCAGCGATGTTTGAAACATTAAACATGCGCCATAAAGCGACAAAAGCAATCCGCAACTATTTAGATAGCGAAGGATTCCTAGACATTGAGACACCAATTTTAACAAAAAGTACACCAGAAGGAGCACGTGATTACTTAGTACCGAGCCGTGTTCATGAAGGGGAATTCTATGCCCTGCCGCAATCACCACAATTATTTAAACAATTATTGATGGTATCTGGATTTGAACGTTACTATCAAGTAGCTCGTTGTTTCCGTGATGAAGATTTACGAGCTGACAGACAACCTGAATTCACACAAATCGATATTGAGACAAGCTTCATGAGCCAAGAAGACATTATGTCTATGACAGAAAACATGATGGCTAAAGTGATGAAAGCAGTAAAAGGCTTAGATGTGACACTTCCATTCCCTCGTATCACATATGATGATGCGATGAATCGTTATGGTTCAGATAAACCGGATACTCGCTTCGGCATGGAACTTATTGATATTGCTGAAGTGGCGAAACAAAGCAGCTTAAAAGTATTTACAGGTGCTCTTGAAAAAGGCGGCCAGGTAAAAGCAATCGTAGTCAAAGGCGGAGCTGCGGACTACTCTCGTAAAGAAATGGATGCTTACGCAGAATTTGCAGCAATTTACGGTGCAAAAGGTCTTGCTTGGTTAAAAGTTGAAGAAGACGGTTTAAAAGGACCAATCGCGAAATTCTTTGGTGAACTTGAAGAAGCGTTAATCCAAACTGTGAAAGCTGAAGTTGGCGATATTATCATGTTCTGTGCCGATAAGAAAAGCATTGTAGCGGACACACTTGGGGCTCTTCGCGTGAAGCTTGCGAAAGAACGCGGCTTAATTGACGAATCTGCATTCAACTTCCTTTGGGTAACAGATTGGCCGCTTCTTGAGTACAATGAAGATGAAAAACGCTATACAGCAGCACATCATCCATTCACAATGCCATTCCGTGAAGACTTAGATAAATTGGAAAGTGCGCCACAAGAAGTACGTGCTCAAGCGTATGACATTGTCTTAAATGGTTATGAGCTTGGCGGTGGATCTCTGCGTATTTTTGAACGCGATGTTCAAGAGCGTATGTTCAAAGCACTTGGTTTCTCTGAAGAAGAAGCAAAAGAGCAGTTTGGTTTCTTAATGGATGCTTTCGAATACGGAACGCCTCCACACGGCGGAATTGCTCTTGGTTTAGACCGCTTAGTGATGCTGCTTGCAGGTCGTACAAACTTGCGTGATACAATTGCGTTCCCAAAAACAGCAAGCGCAAGCGACCTGTTAACAGCGGCACCAAGTACGGTAAGTCCAGCGCAGCTAAAAGAATTGAATTTAGCGATTACACCTTCAAAAAAATCATAACCAATATCGCTTGAAACAGACAAAAGCAATATGGTATGATATTTCCAAGTAAGAGAGAGTCCTGATGTGTACGTTTCCAAACCTATAAGTTTTGACCGAACACTTATAGTTAAGGGAGCTCCCAAGTTTCTAAGCCGCGTACATGCCTCCTTGAGAGGACTTACAATCGTTTAGAACAGAGCACCCACCTGCGGAGAGCGGGTTCAAAACAAGGGCACAAACGGCATAATTGGGACCTCTTAATCATGAATGTACAACCCTACATACGTAGGGTCTTTTGCATTTAACGGGTAAAGTACTGCCATTGGCAGGTAAATATATCAATTTAACAGGTAAACGAGTTAATATAGTAGATAAAAGTAAATAATCATAATATAACAGCACATTCCTGGTAAACTTTCGTACATATATAATAACGATAACAAGTGAAGAGAAGAGTGGGCATCTTGAAGGATCTATTGAACGTAAAGAAACAAGAAATGCTTCATTTTTTAGAACAAATCGTAAATATAGATAGCGGTTCTCACATAAAGTCGGGGATTGATGAAATAAGCGGGTTACTAAAAGTAAAATTTGAGCGTCTTGGTTTTATCGTAGAGGTAGTAGAAGAAAAAGCGCATGGTAATCATCTAGTTATCCAACATCGTGATGCTGTACAACCTGAAATTATCATTATCGGTCATATGGATACAGTCTTTCCAGAAGGAACGGCGAAAAGACGGCCATTTACAATGAAGGACGGCCGTGCATATGGTCCGGGTGTAATTGATATGAAGGCAAGCTTAGTTGAGTTAATCTATGCACTAACATGCATGAAGCAGACAGGAAGAAAGGGATACCAGAACGTTCAGATTGTTTTAAATAGTGATGAAGAGCTTGGGTCTCCAACCTCTAGGTCACTTATTATGAAGCAGGCTATCAATAAAAAATATGCTTTAATTTTAGAGGCGGCACGTCCAGATGGTTCAATTGTAACAGCGAGAAGAGGAGGAGGGCAGTTTAAGGTTTTTGTAGAGGGTAAAGCAGCCCATTCCGGGATTGAGCCAGAAAAAGGTCACAGTGCCATTGAAGAACTAGCTTATAAAGTGATTAAACTTCAGCAATTGACGAATCATGAAGAAGGAATTAGTGTAAACGTTGGTCTTATACAAGGTGGAACGGCTGCCAATACTGTAGCAGCTGAAGCTTCTGCTCATGTGGATGTCCGTATTTCACAAAAAAAGCAAATCAATCCTTTGAAAGAGCAAATTGAAAAAATTTGTGCAACAAATTATATTGCTGGGACAAAAACAAATGTAATTGGGAAAATAGAGAGAATTCCAATGGAAAAAAACCAAAGAACAGAGGCTCTGCTATCCGTAATTAAGCAGGCGGGGCAGGAGCTTGGTTTAACGATTACAGATACGGCGACAGGTGGAAGTTCAGATGCTTGCCTTACATCTGCTATGGGAGTGGCGACAATTGATGGGCTAGGGCCAATTGGTGGTTTCTTTCATAGTGAAGAGGAGTATTTAGTCATCTCGAGTTTATTGGAACGAACGTTATTATTAGCGACCGTTATCCAAAAGCTGTCGGAATAATTCAGAGCGGGAATCATTCCGATAGGCTGGCTTTTCATTTTAACTTGTCATGTACTGTAGTTATGTTATATTCTTGACTTTATAAGTAATTTTATTGGAGTTGAGAATAATGTTGCACCAATTTTCGCGAAATGAATTAGCTTTAGGCCAGGAAGGCTTAAACTTATTAAAAAATTCAACGGTCGCTGTACTCGGTATTGGCGGAGTCGGCTCGTTTGCAGCAGAGGCCTTAGCACGTTCCGGTGTTGGACGTCTTGTTTTAGTCGATAAAGATGATGTAGATATTACAAATGTTAATCGACAAATTCATGCCCTGCTTTCAACAGTTGGACAGCAAAAGGTTGAATTGATGCGCGACCGCGTAAAAGAAATTAATCCAGACTGTGAAGTTATTGCTTTAAAAATGTTTTATACAGAAGAAACATATGAACAATTTTTCAGCTATGGCTTAGATTATGTCATTGATGCGTCTGATACGATTATGTATAAAATACATTTGATGAAAGAATGTTTAAAGCGTAATATCAAGATGATTTCCAGCATGGGTGCTGCCAATAAAATGGATCCAACTCGTTTTCAAATTGCGGATATTTCTAAAACACATACCGATCCGCTGGCGAAAGTGATTCGTACCAAACTTCGTAAAGAAGGCATTACAAAAGGGATTCCTGTTGTCTTCTCTGATGAAAGTCCAATTGTCATTCGTGAAGATGTTCGAAAAGTGGTTGGTAACGATGAGGCAAAAATTCGTAAAGCGAAAATGCCGCCATCATCCAATGCATTTGTTCCTTCAGTGGCAGGATTAATTGCTGCAAGCTGGGTAGTCCGAGATATCGTTCGCGATATTGATATCCGCCGTGTAAGCGATGAGAAATGAATATAGTTGAACTGACTCTGTAGGCAGGGTCAGTTTTTTTATTTGAGAATGATTCGTAAATATTAGTGTTCAATAATAAAATTGGATTTGTAGATGGGCTAGAGAATAGTATTTCTAACGAAAAAATTCATAGTTTATCCCTTATTTTCCCTATTTTGATAGAAAAAAACAATAGGGATATAGACGTAATTAAGTTTTTAAGGTAGAATATTTTTAATATTTACTTATTTGTAAATATTTAGTTAATTTGTTGCTTTTTACAAAAGACGTTGGGGGGATTTTTGCATGAAAAAGAAAAAGCTAGCGGGAATATTTATGTCCCTATCACTAGCGGCAGGGGTACTAGCTGGTTGTTCCGGCTCGGATGAAAAGGCAAGTAATTCTTCTACAGGTAAAGAAGAAACGATTAAAGTTGGAGCTAATCTTGAGCTATCTGGCGGTGTTGCTTCATATGGGCAATCGATTTTAGAAGGGCTTGAACTGGCACTGGAGGAAATTAATAAGGAAGGCATTGATGGCAAGAAAATTGAGCTTACGACCGTTGATAATAAATCGGAAGCCGCTGAATCAACAAGCGCAGCATTAAAGCTTACTTCACAAGATAAGGTAGCGGTAATTATTGGAGCGGCGACAAGTGGGAACACGATTGCACAGGTGCAAATTGCACAAGATAGTCAAACACCGGTTATCTCACCAAGCGGGACAAGCCCAGATATTACATTTAAAGATGGAAAATTAAATGATTTCATTTTTAGAACAAGCTTTATTGATCCGTTCCAAGGAACAGTAGCCGCAAACTTTGCAACGAAAGAAGTAAAAGCGAAGAATGCAGCAGTTTACATTGATAGTGCAAGCGATTACTCAAAAGGCTTAGCAAAAGCGTTTATTGAGCAATTTAAAGCAAACGGTGGCGAAATTGTAGCTGAAGAAGCGTATGTTGCAAAAGATACAGATTTCCGTGCGACATTAACGCGAATTAAATCAGCGAAACCAGACTTTGTTTTCCTTCCTGGTTATTACGAAGAGGCTGGCCTAATTGTAAAACAAGCTCGTGAAGCGGGATTAGACGTACCGTTTATGGGTGGAGACGGCTGGGATTCTCCTAAGCTTGTTGAAATTGCCGGTGCAGACGCTTTAAATAACACCTTTATTACAAATCATTATTCTTCAGGTGATCCCGATGAGAAAATTCAGAATTTTGTAAAAGCATTTAAAGCAAAGTATAAAGATAAATCACCGGATGCGTTCAACGCTCTAGGCTATGACACGGGTTATTTCTTAGCGGATGCGATTAAGCGCGCTGGCTCAGCGGATTCTGTAAAAATTAAAGAAGCACTTGAAGCGACAAAAGATCTTGAACTAGTATCAGGTACATTTACATTAGACGATAAACATAATCCAATTAAATCCGCTTCTATTCTTGAATTTGTAAACGGAGAACAACAATTTAAGACAAAAATCGATCCTGAATAAGAGATTGACGGAATAGGGGGGCGAAATGGCCTCCTATTTCGGGTTTAAAAAAACTATCATCATAATGAAGGAGGTTCAAAATCATGGAACTGATTCAACAGCTTGTGAACGGACTTTCACTGGGCAGCATATACGCTCTCATTGCCCTCGGCTATACGATGGTATATGGGATTGTTAAGTTGATTAACTTTGCCCATGGGGATGTATTTATGGTTGGGGCATTTGTCGGTTTTTATTCTATTACTATTTTAGAGTTACCTTTTTTACCAGCTTTATTGATCTCTATGATTGTCTGTGCCATCTTTGGAGTACTCATCGAGAGAATTGCGTATAAACCTTTACGGAATGCGACGAGAATTGCTGCATTGATTACAGCAATTGGTGTGTCCTTGCTTATCGAATATGGGATGATTTATATTCGCGGTGCGCAACCGGAAGCCTATCCAAAAGATGTTATGCCAACGAGCAAGATTGATATTTTAGGCGTTTCAATTAGCAGCCAGTCCCTATTAATTTTCTTTGTTGCGATTGTATTAATGATTATTTTGCAATTTGTTGTACATAAAACAAAAATCGGAAAAGCGATGCGTGCTGTCTCTTTTGATGCCGATGCGGCAAGATTAATGGGCATTAATGTAAATAACACGATTTCGGCGACATTTGCGATTGGCTCTGCCTTAGCGGGTGCAGCCGGTGTTATCTTTGGTATTTATTATATTAAAATAGAGCCTTTAATGGGAATCATTCCTGGACTAAAAGCGTTTGTTGCGGCTGTCCTTGGTGGGATCGGGATTATACCTGGCGCCATGGTCGGGGGATTACTTTTAGGGGTGATTGAAGCGTTAGTAAGTGCAGCTGGATTTTCCTTATGGCGTGATGGTGTAGCATTTGTTGTCCTTATCTTAATCCTCATCTTTAGACCACAAGGCTTATTCGGAAAAAATAAAAAAGAAAAAGTATAGGAGGGACAAGGCGATGACGATTTTGAAGCGAGCAAAAGGCTTTTGGCTCTCTATTTTGCTATCATGTATCTTCTTTACCATTATTCAAACGATGATTAGCGGTGGACTATTAAATCCCTTTTATCAAAATACAATTATGTTAATTGGTATTAATATTATCTTGGCGGCAAGTCTTCATTTAATTATTGGGATTACAGGTCAATTTTCAATTGGTCATGCTGGATTTTTGGCGGTAGGTGCTTATGCATCCGCTATTATGACTATGAAGCTTGAAATGCCGTTTTTTGTATCCTTACTAGTTGGAGGGCTAATGGCCGCTCTTGCAGGATTAATTATCGGAATCCCGAGTTTACGCCTAAAAGGAGATTATTTAGCAATTGCAACACTTGGATTCGGAGAGATTGTTCGAATTGTTCTGCTGAATATTGATTATGTTGGTGGAGCGAGCGGCATGCAAGTTTCCCATTTGACGACGTGGCCATGGGTATTTGCCTCCGTTCTTTTGACCATTTTAATTATTCGTAACTTTACGAGTTCTACGCATGGCCGCGCCTGTATTTCGATTCGTGAAGATGAAACAGCAGCAGATTCTATGGGGATTAATACAACGTACTATAAAGTAGTTGCTTTTGCGATTGGTGCTTTTTTAGCCGGGGTTGCTGGAGGCTTGTATGCACATAATTTTTATATTATTTTGCCTTCGAACTTTGGTTTCTTGAAATCGTTTGATATTTTAATTTTTGTTGTACTAGGTGGTCTAGGCAGCTTATCTGGTGCTGTATTAGCGGCTATTTTGTTAACGGTTGTGACGACTTTCCTACAAGATTACCCGGAAACACGAATGATTATTTATAGCCTTGTCTTAATTATTATGATGATTTATCGTCCACAAGGATTATTAGGTACAAAAGAGTTTACAAGCTTCTTTAAGCGTAAAGGAGGTCACAAGCATGACAACGAACAAACCATTGCTTAAAGTTGATGCTGTCGGGATTCAGTTTGGCGGATTAAAGGCTGTGTCCAATGTGAATGTTGAACTCTACCCAGGTGAATTAATTGGATTAATTGGACCCAATGGAGCGGGAAAAACGACGTTCTTCAACTTATTGACAGGAGTGTATGTACCAACAGAAGGAAGTATTTCATTAGAGGGACAGAACTTAAGGAAACTGCCGCCATATAAAATTAACCAAAAAGGAATCAGTCGTACGTTCCAAAATATTCGTTTATTCGGCGACTTGTCTGTTATTGATAATGTAAAAGTAGCCTATCATTCGCTAGCGAAACACAGTATGATAAGCTCTATTTTACGCCTCCCAGCTCATTTTAAAGGTGAGCAAGAAATGGATGAAAAAGCGCTTGAATTTTTAAAAATCTTTAATTTAGATCATTATCAACATGAATTAGCTAAAAACTTGCCTTATGGTCAACAACGGCGCTTAGAGATTGCCCGTGCGTTAGCAGCTAATCCTAAATTGCTTCTTCTTGATGAACCAGCAGCTGGAATGAACCCGCAGGAAACACATGAATTGATGAACTTAATTGCCTTTATCCGCGAAAAATTTAATTTGACCGTCCTTTTAATCGAACATGATATGTCACTTGTGATGGGGGTATGTGAACGAATTTATGTATTGGATCACGGCCAGCTCATTGCTGAAGGAAAGCCCGAAGAGATTCGTAACAACCCAAAAGTGATCGAAGCGTATTTGGGTGAGGAGGTTGTGTCATAATGTTGAAAATTGAAGATATCAATGTGTATTATGGGAACATTCAAGCAATACGCGGAGTTTCAATGGACATTAACAAAGGGGAAATTGTTACCTTAATTGGTGCTAATGGAGCAGGGAAAAGTACGTTATTAAAGACGATTTCGGGCTTATTGAAGCCGAAACAAGGGAAGATTTTATTTGAGGGAGAATCGATTGGCGGAAAAGCGGCACAATCGATTGTAAAATTAGGTATCTCACATGTTCCGGAAGGTCGAAGAGTGTTTGCGAATATGACTGTAGAAGAAAATCTGGAATTAGGTGCTTTTTTACGAAAAGATAAAGCAGGGATTAAGCAAGACTTAGAGAAAGTGTATACGCTTTTTCCAAGATTGTTAGAGCGAGTTAAACAGCAGTCGGGAACATTATCGGGTGGCGAACAGCAAATGCTTGCGATGGGTCGGGCATTAATGGCTAGGCCCAGACTATTACTTCTTGATGAGCCTTCAATGGGTTTAGCGCCCTTATTAGTAAAACAAATTTTTAATATTGTAGAAGAAATTAATAAAGGAGGAACAACAATTTTACTCGTTGAACAAAATGCTAATCTAGCTTTATCGATTGCGGACCGAGCATACGTTGTAGAAACAGGAAGTATTGTTTTATCGGGAGAAGCGGAAGAGTTAACAGCTAGTGAGGAAATTAAAAAAGCTTATCTCGGTGGGCACTAATGAGAAACCGCTATTGCGGTTTTTTTTTGTTGAATGTGAAAGAATAGGTTGTTTCGTCCTTTTTAACTAAAGCCAAGATGAGGAAATAGAGCGTATAATAGATTCATATATTTTTAGGAGTGAGCATAGTGTACAAATTTGTGAATCGTCTATTATTCTTCATCTTAGTTGTAAGTTTTCTATCCATTCTTCAGAGTGAGTCTAAGGTATATGCTGAAGAAATGGACATTGACCAAGTGATTGTAAAATATAAATCTGACGAAGAAATGGTCACTCTAGATGTTCCAGCTAAAAAGTCAGCCGCGAACTTTATAGCTGAATTAGAAGAACAGCCGAATGTGGAAGCAGTAGAACCGAACTATGTAATCAAGCGTTCTGCTACGGCTAGTGATCCGTATTATACAAGACAGTGGTATCATCAAGTGATTGGAATAGAAGATGCTTGGGACGTTACGACAGGATCTAGGGAGGTTGTCGTTGCTATTATTGATGACGGTCTCGATATCAATCATCAAGAATTTAAGAATCAAATTATCACTCCTTATGATGTTATATTAGATAGCAAATTAGAAATTACAGCAGGGGAGCACGGCACTCATATTGCAGGAATTATTGCGAGTTCTATAAACAATGACTATGGTGGGACGGGGATTGCGCCTAATGTCAAAATTATGCCGATTAATGTTTTTGATGGAGAAAATGCGAGGCATTCCGATGTAATAACAGCGATTGATTACGCAATTAAGCAAGGAGCGGATATTATTAATTTAAGCTTAGGCGGGACAGACCCTTCTGCTTTATTTAATGAGGCTATTCAAAGGGCTCATAAGGCGGGTTTACTTATTATTGCTGCAGCCGGAAATGATGGGAAAAACATATATGATTATCCAGCGTCTTATGACCATGTGATTGGGGTAAGTGCAACAGATAAGAGCGATAAAATTGCACGTTATTCCAATTACGGGTCTACAATTGATCTTGCCGCTCCAGGTACTAGTATTTATTCCACGTTACCTTATAATACATATGGTTATATGACAGGTACTTCTATGGCAACACCTATCGTTGCCGGTGTTGCTGCTCTTGTCTGGTCGATTAATCCGAGCTTAACGAATGAACAAATTGAACAACAATTATATAGAACGTCTTTCGATTTAGGGGTGGAAGGAAAAGATCGATATTACGGATATGGGCGCATTGATGCGAAGAAAGCGGTAGCAGTTATTCCAGCTGTAGAGCAGAAACAAGTGATTTTAACGGTCGATGAAATTGTCGATTCTGCTACCATTGTAAAAGGAAGAGTATCGACGAGTATTGTAGATGGAAAGGTGACGATTTATACGAATCAAGAGGTTCTAGCGACTGCTAATCTAGTCAATCAGAATACTTTTGCTGTTAAGATTCCAAAGCAACGAGCTGGCACTGTTCTGCATATTGAAATAGATCAACCGAATGTAGAATCGGTTACTTTAACGGTTATTGATCAAACATCACCGGCTCGTCCTGCAGTAAAGAGTGTAGGGGATCATACAACCAAGCTTACAGGTACAGCAGAAGCAGGCTCGACCGTTCGTGTTAAATCTGGTATAAAACAACTCGGTGCAGCAAAGGCGAATAGTGAGGGGAAGTTTACGATCACTATGAAGACAAAACAAAAAGCAGGAACGTTACTCAAAATAACAGCTACAGACAAAGCGGGAAATGTGAGCGCTGCTACAACAATCAAAGTTATCGACCAAACACCGCCAGCTAAGCCAACTGTCTCGATTAAAGCAACAAGCAAAACAATAACGGTAACCGGAAAATCTGAAGCGTATTCAACGGTCTACTTTCGAGGAAAGGGAAAAATAATCGGTACGCAACAAACCAATGCTAAAGGCAACTACACGATTAAAATCAGCAGACAAAAAATTGCTAAAATCTTACGTATTTATGCCCAGGATCGAGCTAACAACCAAAGTGAGCGTGTCACAGTGACTTTTTAAATTGTGGATAATCTGTGGGTAAATTCCTGTGGTTTCCAAATAAAAAAGGGAAGCGAATGTATGTAGAATTCGCTTCCCTTTTCGTTATGTTTGCTTATTTCGTATCAATAGCCAAATGTAGATGACAATAGATAGAAGTACGGATAAAGCAGCTGTTATGTAGATGCTTCGATAGTCCAAAAAGTATCCAATTTGTCCAAATAGAATAGCGCCGAATCCAATCCCGAGATCAAAAAAGGAAAAGTACGTTGCATTGGCCATTCCTTTGCGATTGGCGGCCGCTCTTTCGACAGACCAAGCTTGAAGTGCAGGCTGCAAGGCGCCGAATCCTAGACCATAACAGATCGCAGCGATATACAATACGGTGTTGTTTGGCATCCAAGCTAAAAGCAGCATAGCGATGCTAATGAGGATCGTAGATGGAATATAAATTGCTTTATGTCCGTGTTTATCATAAAGTTGTCCGGCAAAAATTCTTGTTGTCATGAGAGCTGCGGCAAAGATAAAGAAATACCATTGAATCCCTGTCACACCGCGTTGGTCTGCATAAAGGGGTAAAAATGTTGAGATTCCTCCAAACGTGACCGAAATGAAAAAGATGAGGATGGACGGCTGAAGGGCGCTTTTTTCGTATAAGTTCCATTTCGTTGTTTTCGTTGCTATAGCAATAGGCTCGGCTTTTTTATAGCGAATGGTCGAAGCGGAAATCCAGGCGATGACACCTAAAAGCCCACAAATTAAAAAAAGTTCTTTAAACGAGATCATATTGACCAAAATTAATCCAAGCGATGGACCAATAGCAAGTGCGACATTTCCTGATAATCCATAATACCCCATTCCTTCACCGCGTCTTTTGGCTGGAATAAGGTCTGTTGCAATGGTGCCAGATGCTGTTGTTGAATATCCCCAGCCTATACCTTGAATGACACGTATAGCAAAGAGTAGGATCAAACTTGTGGTAAAGCCAAAAACGCCAATAGTGAGGATAAAAATTGTTAATCCAGCTAGAAAAACAAAGCGTCGACCCTTTGTTTCCAATAATTGTCCTGCAAACGGTCGAATCAGCAGGGCGGAAAAAGTGAAAATGCCGACAACTACACCAATGAGGCGATCATTTCCACCGAGACTTTCAACGAAAAGCGGAATAGTCGGTAAGGTCATTTGAAAGCCGAGAAATACAAAAAAGTTAGCTAAGCAAATTAAAATAAAATCTCGTGTCCAGATTTTTTCCTTGCTACTTACGTGTTCTTTCACCAAAGATTCAGCCATGCATATTCACCTTCAATCTATAGATGCCGTTATTTTACTAAAAATGTATGAAATTTACCAATGATTGAGAATTGAAGTGTTGAGTTTTTTTATTCGAATCAATCCACCTCCATGATTAAGTTTTTACTGGGCTAACAAACGAATTCCGCTAAAATGGGTTAATAGCAGATAGCGGAATTGATTAAAGGCGCATATACATGCATTATAAATATCCCTAAAGTATAAATAACTATTTGGAGGCAAGGTAAATATGGCAGATAAAGTGGGTTTATCATACCTTGAGAAGTTAGTCGGTAAAACTGTGACCGTTTTTAAAGGAGGACCACATTCAAGAACAGGCGAGCTTTTGGCGGTGCAAAGTGATTATTTGGTGATAAAAACAGAAGATCAACAAGTTGTGTATTATCCACTAACACAATTAAAAAGCGTGATTGATAATACGAAGAATAGCACAGTATCAATTGAGAATCTGTACACAAGACTAGCGGCACAGGAAACAATTATTTATCCTGATACGTTTCAAGAATTAGTGCAGTCTCTGCAATTGGGCTATGTTCAAGTAAATGGAGGAGGACCATCTTCTAGTAAAGGTTACTTACTTGATGCTAAGTCGGAATACATTGCTTTGACAACAGAAGAAAAGGGACTTGTTTTCTATCGACTTGATCAAATCAAGAGTCTTTCTACAGCGGAATCTGAGTTTTCAGAGGTGTTACCAACAATTGCATTTGGCGGTAGCGAATTATTTACAGATTTGCTAAGGTCTCTTCTGTTACAATGGACGACGGTTAATCATGGACCAGATAAAGTAGAAGGTATATTGATTGAAGTAAATGACGAATATTCCGTACTTGTAAAACATAAAGAAGTTATCTATGTACCAAATGATTCGATTAACTTTGTTGCTCAAAAAGTAGCAGTTGAAGAGGAAGAAAACAGTCAAGATGGAAATATGGATAGTACTCCTCAAAACATTATCCAGCCTGCAATTACTCAAAGCAATACACAGCCTGTAAATACAACCTCTGCAAGAACCTCTGCAAGAAACTCTACGATTAGACGTATGTTAATCGAGAATATTATGAGAAATTCATCGGTTGGACAGTGATAAATAAGTAATTAAAAGTACAACAACATGCTCGTTGTTGTACTTTCTTTTTTTGCTTTGTTAAGCAATATGGTTGATCATACGATTATAGAATCATTTGTGTCAGAACAAAGTCTCACATAAATGATTCCAAAATGAATCAAACCTCAATAGTGACATAACTTTTAGCTTGGACATTATGGCAAATGAAGCGTTTTGAGATGCTGGCAATTCCAATAGACGATTTCCTCTTCCGCAGTTATGAGTGTCAATTGCTGATCTTGTACTTTTTGAAGCAGACCAATTTTCTCGGGATGATCACCGCCATCTAAGATGACAATATTATTTTTAAGTTTTTTACACTGTTCACTAAAAGATCTAGCTAATGCAATTGAAGTAGGGTTAACAGGGAGAAATTCATTATTTAATGAATAAGGAGCAGAATTTTTGCTATATGGAATTAACCACTTTAAGTGATTCATGGAGATAAACATGACTTTATAGGCAGGAGAGTAGAAGACGAAGTAATCATTCATAATGCTTGTTAAATAGCCATGAATCGTTTTATTTCCTTCAATATAGATTTGGACAAAAGTTCCTTTCGCATTAGTGAGAATCTTTCGAAAGGAAATCGATTCTGAGTTTGTTGTAATAGGCTGTTCTGGCTGAAAGTCAGTTGCTAATTCTAATATATTTTGAGTGTCTAGCTTGACTCGTTGAATATGAATAATGGGGATATAGAAATATTGCCCATTGTAGAGAACGAGAATATCTAATCCAGCATCGACAAGTTGCCCAAATATTTCTATTCTTCCTGATATCTCTACATTTATCGTTTTACCGATTAGGTGATGAAAATGATTCATAATTCATTGTAGCTCCTATTCTTTTATAAAATGTTGTTGTTAAAATAGCCAAGATACCCAGTAGTATAAGAGAACTAAAGTTAAAAGTGTGGCAGGGGGAATGACGATAAAGGTTACCTTCATATACTGTCTCCACGTAATCTTGATTCTTTTACTTTTCACAATATGCATCCACATAATGGTCGCCAATGTTCCCATAGGGAGAAGCAGTGATCCCATATCGCTACCGATTACGTTTGCCAGATAAGAGACTTTTAATGTGAGTGGATCGAGATTCATATTCATTAATGTTAACGTACCGACCATCAATGCCGGATGATTATTAAAAATATTCGAGAGAACCGATAGTAATCCACCCATCATGACACTTGCATGCAATAAGCTTCCGGAAACGATTGGATCCATGACGTTAATCAGCCACGTTGTTAAGCCAATATTATGCAATCCATAGATTACGACGTACATACTAAAGGCAAAGACAAGAATATACCAAGGTGTTCTTTTTAGCACATCAGTTGGTGATACTTTTAAATAAAACCAACGCCATCCGAGTAGGATAGCAGAGCCGATTACCGCCATAACGGAGACAGGGATGCCATAGTAAGAGGCTAGAAATAAGCTGATACGAACGATTAATACAAATAGAAGAATTTTAAGCATAAAACGAGTATTTTGCTTGGTTAATGAAGATGTTGAATTTTTAAGAGGATGATATGGAACCGTTACCATGCCTGTCACTTTCGTAGGAATCACTTTTGGTAGTTTCTTATAAAAAACAAGAAATAGAAGCAGAACAAGGAATAATAAACCGACTGTCGCAGGTACAAACATCATGGCAGTATACATGTATAGATCCATGTGGACAATCTTGAGCGAGATTAAATTGACGATATTACTGACACCAATTGGGGCACTTGAGGCAGTTGCAACGAGGGCACCAGATAACAAGTACGGAATCTTCTGATGATGCTTCACACCTAAATTATTGAGTAGGAGAATGAGAATCGGGGTTGTAATGAGAATACTACCATCATTATTCACGAATAGCGTCATGAGAAAGCATAAGAGGTTCACATACCAGAATAAGCGAATCCCAGAACCTTTTGCTTGATGGGCTAATAATTCAGCTGTCCATTTAAAGAAACCAAAACTCTCTAAAACTATCGCCATAACAATTGTTGCTATAATAGTGATGGCTGCACTGCCAATGGTTTCAATAATTTGCCATAGGTCTGAAATAGAAACACTGCCTGTCATCAAAACGAAAACAGCACCAATCGTCGCTGGAATAGCTTCGTTTACCCCTTTTGGTCGCCACATCACAAACACGATCGTAAATAAAAACGCTAAAATGGTTAATAAGCTTGTAAAGTCAAGCACGTTTTCCTCTCCTTTGGTTATTGTTCACGGATCCTAAGTTATAAATAATTCGGCGAATGTCACTATCCTTCAAACCTCCTTTATATCCATTTTCCCTATAATATATGCGTTGTTGATAAGACAAGCTTCCGTCATTATCCTAATATTTTAAAATTCCGCTCATGAATCTATTAAACATTTGCTTGCAAGAGACGATATTTTAGAAGAAAGGCAAAATTGCCGAAAAGTAATGACGCAAAACTATAGGGACTTCTACCTGTGGTAAAGTCAGCCAGTTATCATCAAACGTAAGGAGAGTTATTATTGATGTCAAAACAACGTTGGATTACAGCTGAAGAAGCTTACGAAAGAAAATTGCGAAATAAGAAAATTTTTATTGCCTCTTATCTATTGTTTACAGTAATCCTTATTTCATCATTGACTATTTTATTAGGGTCATTGTAATTAGATTGATAGTTGTTGCTATTATACTGTATTGTGCAATATAGCTTATTAGAAAAAGGCAAATAAAAGAGGCTGTTTCGTTTTTGAAGCAGCCTCTTTTATTTAGACTGTATTAATGAATATTGTTGATTTATACAATTTTGGCTCATTCGTGTAAAACTGCGGTTTCACACGTTTTTCTTATCTTTTTGAATTTTTTTCGATTTTTTCGTACACAGAGGCGAGAGCTTGTTCGAATTTACCGCTTTTTTTAGGTATATAGTATTTTTTGTTGAGTAATTTATTTGGTAAATATTGCTGTTTGACCCATCCGCTTTCGTAATTATGCGGATATAAATAATCAATGCCTCGTCCGAGCTCTGCGGCACCTAAATAATGTGCATCTTTTAAGTGATTTGGCACATCACCGCTATGTCCCGAACGGATATCTGTAAGAGCATGGTCAATAGCTAAAATAGCTGAATTCGATTTTGGTGATAAGCATAGTTCAATAACAGAATTAGCAAGTGGGATGCGAGCTTCAGGAAATCCGAGTCTTTCGGCTGCTTCTACTGCAGCCAATGCGCGTGGACCAGCTTGAGGGTTAGCAAGACCGATATCTTCATACGCGATGACAATTAAGCGACGGGCAATGCTGGTCAGATCACCTGCTTCTACTAAACGACCAAGATAATGGAGCGCAGCATGAACATCACTGCCGCGAATCGATTTTTGGAATGCAGAAATGACATCATAATGAGCATCGCCATCTTTGTCATGAGAGAAGCTTTTTTTCTGCATGCATTCTTCAGCAATTTCTACATCGATTGTTACAATATTAGCCGTGTCTGGTTCAGTCGAGATTACAGCGAGTTCTAAGGCATTTAAAGCGCTGCGCACATCGCCGTTTGAAGCGGTAGCAAAATGAGCAAGTGCTTCCGGTGTGACGTTTGTTTGATAAGTACCTAGACCGCGTTGGTCATCTGCCAAAGCGCGCTGCAGGGCTTGAACAATTTCTGCTACTTCGAGTGCATGTAATTCGAATATTTGGCAACGACTGCGAATGGCGGGATTAATCGCATGATATGGATTACTTGTTGTTGCTCCGATTAATGTAATCATGCCATTTTCAAGATAAGGAAGCAAAAAGTCCTGTTTCGCTTTATCAAGACGATGTACCTCATCAAGAAGTAAAATGACTTTGCCCGACATTTTCGCTTCAGCGACTACAATTTCTATATCTTTCTTATTATTTGTGACTGCATTTAATGTACGGAAAGCGAATTTTGTACTTCCTGCAATGGCACTTGCGATGGATGTTTTACCAATCCCTGGCGGACCGTATAAAATCATCGAAGACAGCTGCCTCGCTTTAACCATACGTTGAATGATTTTTCCTTCTCCCACAAGATGCTGTTGACCGATAATTTCATCGATTGTGCGCGGACGCATACGAAAGGCTAGTGGTTGAATCGGCATCTTCTTCACTCCTTCCTATATACAGTAACACAACTTGAGAATCATGCGTAATGATTGAAGGGATTCTGTTGTTTTCCAACTTATTTGATGGGGATAATTGACAACATGAGGAGTCAAAGTATGCATTTCTGATGGGAATATGCTATAATTTCATCAGTTTAAAGTTACGGAAAAAATTTGAGGTGTATGAAAATGAAAATTTCAACTAAAGGCCGTTACGGTTTAACCATTATGATTGAATTAGCGAAACATTACG
This sequence comes from Peribacillus sp. Hz7, assembly GCF_042136355.1. Classification (NCBI taxonomy): domain Bacteria; kingdom Bacillati; phylum Bacillota; class Bacilli; order Caryophanales; family Bacillaceae; genus Peribacillus; species Peribacillus sp. Hz7. The sequence goes on along the minus strand of NZ_JBHHJV010000010.1, from coordinate 107,242 downwards.
GTGAAGGTCCAAAATCTTTAAAATCGATTGCGCAGTCACATGATTTATCGGAGCATTATTTAGAGCAGTTAATTGCGCCGCTTCGTAATGCGGGACTAGTGAAGAGTATTCGTGGTGCATATGGAGGATACATTTTATCACGAGAACCGCAGGAAATTACTTCTGGAGACATTATTCGTGTTTTAGAAGGTCCGATTTCTCCGGTGGAAGGAATTGAAGATGAAGAGCCAGTAAAACGCCAACTTTGGATTCGCATTCGCGATGCCGTGAAAGATGTGTTAGACAATACGACATTATTGGACTTGGCGAACTATAAAGATACAGGTGAGCAAGGCTCTTATATGTACTATATTTAAAATGAAAACAAGAGGTAGTTTTTAAAGCACTGTTGTGATAACGGTGCTTTATATCATTGTTGAGACGAATTAAAATATGCCACCGTTAATGGTGCGTTTAGATTTTTTGGAGGCGACAAAGTGAACAGAATATATTTAGATCATGCCGCGACCTCGCCGATGCATCCAAATGTAATAGACAAGATGATGACGGTGATGAAAAGTGAGTTTGGTAACCCGTCAAGTATTCATGCGTTTGGGCGTCAAGCACGCCATGTTTTAGATGAAGCAAGAATGGGGATTGCTGCAAGCATTGGAGCTGAACGGAACGAGATTATTTTTACAAGCGGCGGGACGGAAGCGGACAATACAGCGCTTATTGGTATTGCTGAGGCAAACAAGGCGAGGGGCAAGCATATTATTACGACTGAAATTGAACACCATGCAATCTTGCATACGAGTCAGTATTTAGAGAAAGAAGGCTTTGAGGTTACTTATTTGCCTGTTAACAGTGAAGGACTTATTTCGGTGGCTGATGTAAAAGCAGCTCTTCGAGAGGATACAATCCTAGTTTCTATCATGTATGGAAATAATGAAGTCGGTACGATTCAGCCGATTGCTGACATTGGTGCTCTTTTAAAAGAACATCAAGCTTATTTTCATACCGATGCTGTACAAGCGTATGGTTTAGTTCCCATTGATGTAAATGCGCTTCATATTGATTTATTAAGTGTATCAGCTCATAAAATTAACGGACCAAAAGGAATTGGATTTTTATATGTTCGTGAAGGTGTGAAGCTGCAACCGCATGCTCATGGCGGGGAACAGGAGCGGAAGCGCCGTGCTGGAACGGAAAGTGTTCCAGCAATTGCTGGATTTGCCGAAGCGGTGAAGATTGCGCAACAGACGATGGCAGAAAAAGTGGAGAAGTATCGTACATTTAAAGAAATCTTGCTTGCTCGTTTTGAAGAAGCTGGTATACAATATCAACTTAACGGATCATTAAAAGCATCGTTGCCACATGTATTGAATGTTAGTTTTCCTGGGACGAATGTGGAATCGATGCTCGTAAATTTAGATTTAGCGGGAATTGCTGTATCCAGCGGTTCGGCATGCACTGCGGGTTCTATTGATCCGTCGCATGTGCTTGTTGCGATGTTTGGTAAAAATTCAGAGCGGACGAAAAATTCCATCCGCTTTAGCTTTGGTTTAAACAATACGAACGAAGAAATAAAACAAGCTGCAGATGAAACGGTGAAAATCGTGAGCAGATTGGTTGATAAATAAAGAGGTGACAAGAATGAAGAAAGCACCAAAAGATACGCGTGTCGTTGTCGGTATGTCAGGTGGTGTGGATTCTTCTGTTGCAGCCCTGCTTCTGAAACAACAAGGCTATGATGTGGTCGGGATTTTCATGAAAAACTGGGATGATACAGACGAAAATGGAGTTTGTACGGCAACGGAAGATTACAACGATGTTATTGCGGTATGCAATCAAATTGGCATACCTTACTATGCGGTCAATTTTGAAAAGCAATACTGGGAGAAAGTATTTACGTATTTCTTAGAAGAATATAAAGCAGGACGAACACCAAATCCGGATGTAATGTGTAATAAAGAAATTAAGTTTAAAGCATTTTTAGAGCACGCAGTTAGTCTTGGCGCGGATTACTTAGCAACAGGTCATTATGCTCAAGTAGCCTTTAGAGATGGCGATTACAAAATGCTTCGCGGTATCGATGATAATAAAGACCAAACGTATTTCTTAAATCAATTAACTCAAGAACAATTGGAAAAAGTAATGTTCCCATTAGGGCATATTGAGAAAAAAGAAGTGCGTGAAATTGCGAAACAAGCTGGACTTGCTACAGCAGCGAAAAAAGACTCCACTGGTATTTGTTTTATTGGAGAGCGCAATTTTAAAGAGTTTTTGAGTCAGTACTTGCCGGCGCAGCCTGGTGAAATGATGACGATGGATGGAAGAGTGATGGGCAAACATGATGGGCTGATGTATTATACAATCGGCCAACGTCATGGTCTTGGAATCGGCGGAAGCGGCGAACCTTGGTTTGCTGCTGGAAAAGACTTGAAACGCAATATTCTATATGTGTGCCAAGGTTTTGATAATGATTTGTTGTACTCGACTTCTTTGACGGCAGTGAAAATGAGCTGGGTTGCCAATCAAGCACCAGCGAAAGAATTCACATGTACAGCTAAATTCCGCTATCGTCAAACAGACAGCCCTGTGTCTGTAAAAGTGCTGGAAACGGGCGATGTTGAAGTTGTTTTCGCTGAACCTGTTCGTGCGATTACCCCTGGACAAGCGGTCGTGTTTTATGACGGGGATGTCTGCCTCGGCGGCGGCACGATTGATGAAGTGTTTAAACATGGTGAAAAATTAACATATGTAGGGTAATATAAGAAGGGTCCCCAACTGTTTACGGTTGGGGACTTTATTTGGAAAAGCCTTATGGTATACTTTCTATAGAAATTTAGGAGTGTGAAATAGATGGATAAAAATCAACAAGGGATTCAATATATGCAAGAAGGAAAATATGAGGAAGCAGCGAAGATTTTTAATGAAGCGATTGAGGAAAATCCGAAAGATCCCGTTGCGTATATTAACTTTGGAAATGTGTTGACGGCAGTTGGTGATTATGAAAAGGCAATTCTTTTTTATAAAAGAGCGCTTGAAATAGATGAGCAGGCAGCAGCGGCCTATTATTCGCTTGGAAATTTATATTATGAAAGTGATAAATTAATAGAAGCGAAAGATATGTTTGAAAAAGCACTTCGTCATGGTTTGGAAAATGCGGATGCGTATTTCATGCTGGGCTTGACTTTAATGGCGCTTGATCAAGCAAAACTGGCGATGCCTTATTTACAACGTACAGTCGAGTTAAATAAGGATGACGTAGATGCGCGTTTTCAGTATGCCCTTTGCCTCGCTAATGCAGAGTTGTATGAGGAATTGATTCAGCAATTGAATATCGTGATTGAACAAGATCCAAATCACGCCGATGCTTACTATAATTTAGGTGTCGCTTTTGCCGGGTACCGTGATGATGTAGATGCGGCCATTGCTTATTTTGATAAAGCGCTTGAGGTGCAGGCTGATCATATGCTTGCCGCTCATGGGAAAAAACTAATGGAACAAATGAAAGCAGAAAACTAAACAGGTATTTTAAGTCATGAAAGGTGGGAAAGGCTTTGAGTCAACAAGAGGCTTTAGATTTGTTTTCGGAAGAGAAGCAGTTTATGAAAGGGCGGCACTTAGTGACGATTTTTCATAATGAGGAAAATATGTATTCTGTTGTTCGGATTCGCTTGGATGAAACAAATTTGAATTATGATGAGCAGGAAGCTGTTGTGACTGGTTATTTCCCACGTATTCATGAGCATGAAACGTATATCTTTTACGGAGTATTAAAGGAGCATCCTCGCTTTGGTCTACAGTTTCAAGTTAATCATTTTCGCAAAGATTTGCCACAGTCGAAGGAAGGTATTGTGGCTTATTTATCCGGCGATATGTTTAAAGGAATTGGGAAGAAGACGGCAGAAAGCATTGTGGAAACACTTGGTGAAAATGCAATTTCAAAAATTTTAGCGCAGCCTTCTGTACTGGATAATATTCCGCGTTTGTCCGGTGAGAAAGCAAAAGCTTTATATGATACATTGCTTGAAAATGAAGGTCTTGAGCAAGTGATGATTGCACTGAATCAATATGGTTTTGGACCGCAGCTTTCGATGAAAATTTATCAAATGTATAAACAGGATACAGTTTCTATTATTCAAAGTAACCCATATAAACTTGTAGAGGATATTGAGGGAATTGGTTTTGGACGGGCGGATGAACTTGGATTTCAGCTAGGCATTTCCGGGGGGCATCCAGACCGTATTAAAGCGGCTTGCCTATATTGCCTTGACACGCAATGCATGCAGGATGGACATGTCTATATGGAGGCGGAGGAATTATTAGAGTCCGTTCAACGTTTATTGGAAGAAAATAAGCGTGATGTCATTGAATTTACGAATATTTCCTCAGAAATAATCAAACTAGAAGCGGAAAGAAAGATTGTTGTCGAGGAAACACGTATTTACTTGCCTGCTTTGTATTTCTCGGAAAAAGGAATTGTCATGAATATTCAACGGCTCCTCCAACAAACAGAGTATGAAGACCAATTTCCAGAATCGGAGTTTTTATTAGCGCTTGGTGAATTGGAGGAGCGTCTTGGTGTGACGTACGCTCCCGCACAAAAAGAAGCGATTCAGACGGCTTTGCAATCGCCTATGCTCATTTTAACAGGCGGCCCGGGAACAGGGAAAACGACGGTCATTAAGGGAATTGTGGAGCTATATAGTGAGCTTCATGGCGTGTCGATGAACATAAAAGATTATAAAAAGGATGAGGAGCCGTTTCCCTTTGTGCTTGCTGCGCCGACTGGTCGTGCAGCTAAGCGAATGGCGGAATCTACTGGTCTGCCAGCTGTGACGATTCATCGATTACTAGGTTGGAATGGCAGTGAAGGGTTTGCTCATGATGCAGACAATCCTATTGAGGGACGTATTGTGATTATTGATGAGATGTCGATGGTCGATACATGGCTGGCTCATCAATTGTTGAAAGCATTGCCAGAGCATAGTCAGCTCATTCTTGTTGGGGATGAAGACCAGTTGCCGTCTGTTGGTCCTGGTCAAGTGCTGAAGGATTTACTAGCTTCAAAAGCTATTCCAACGATTGCTCTCCAACATATTTATCGTCAAGCAGACGGTTCTTCGATTATTGAACTTGCTCATGAAATGAAGAAAGGCCATGTGCCGCATGATGTGGCAAAGCAACAAGTTGATCGTTCTTTTATTCGATGTCAACAGAGCCAAATGGCTGATGTCATTAAGCAGGTCGTTCAAAATGCACGTAAAAAGGGGTATAGTTCACGTGACATTCAAGTACTTGCCCCGATGTATAAAGGTCCAGCTGGGATTGATGTACTGAACAAGATGCTCCAAGAAGTATTAAATGGAGATAGCGAGAAAAAACGTCGTGAGTTGCAATTTGGTGATGTCGTCTATCGAACAGGTGATAAAGTGTTACAGCTTGTGAATCAGCCTGAAGAAGGTGTTTTCAATGGAGACATGGGCGAAATTGTAACGATTATATTTGCTAAAGAAAATACCGACCATGTAGATAAAGTTGTCATTTCCTTTGAAGGCATTGAAGTGACGTATACGAAGCAGGATTTAAACCAAATCACACATGCGTATTGCTGTTCCATACATAAATCACAAGGAAGCGAGTTTCCAATTGTTATTTTACCTGTTGTGCGAAGCTACTATAGAATGTTACGCCGAAATTTATTATATACGGCGATTACACGCAGCAAGGATTTTCTCATTATATGTGGAGAAGAAGAAGCATTTCGACTTGGAGTGGAACGTAATGATGAAACACAGCGCCGGACAACATTGCGCGAAAAATTACAGGAAATACATGCAGGAAGCGATACTAAAGTTATTGAAGAAGGTGAATCATACCTCGATCGCTTAATGAATGAGGACCCGATGATTGGCATGGGCGATGTAACTCCGTATCATTTTATGTAAAGGTTTCGTTATGGGACGCTGTTGTACTCGTTTTATCAATCATATTGTTTAACATATAGTCTATGTAAAAGTAAGCGAGAGACCCTTTATGGTTTCTGGCTTATTTTTGTTTTAATGTAAGATGGAAAACGTTTCAGCTTATCATTCTCGACAAGAAGATGAATACTATACTTGTTCGAGAAGGTGGGATGACTTTGCGGACGTTTTCTTTATTAAAAGGTTTGCCGGTTGTTGATAAAAATGGAGAAAAAATCGGTATGGTTAACGATTTATGTATATCTGAAGCGGGGATTATTACAGGACTTGTTGTGCAGAAGCAAAGATTGTTCAAAAAAAATGTCTATGTAGCGTTAGATGACGTATCTTCTTTTGGTCCTGATGGAGTCATTGTAAGCGGTGAGTTTGAAGAACAAATTCCAGAAGTGGACATGCTGCTGAATAAGGATGCAATGTTAGGAAGAATGATGCTTTCAGAAATGGGCGAGGAATTAGGATTGCTGCAAGATGTATGTTTTTTGGAAAAAATGGGCACGATTGTAGCATATGAAACAACGGATGGTTTTTTTTCAAAAAACAAGCTAATCCACTCAGAAGAGCCGCCTATATGTGGAAAAGATGCCATCATTGTTTCAGTATCAAAACAGTGAGGTGTCCATTTTGGAAATTATATGTCCGAATTGCCGCAGTAAAGATGTCGGGAAAATCGGTGTGAACCAGTACTATTGCTGGGGTTGCTTTATTGAAATGTCGCTCTCTAATGGACTTATTTCAACACATCAGGTCGAAGAGGATGGGAGTCTTAGCTCTCTAGATGATTTATTTGAGGAACAGGATCGCCGCTTCACCATGTAGAGAAAAGAGGTGTGAGAGATGGCTAAACGAAATGTCACTAAAACAATCAATAGAAGCATTAAAAAAATGAGAAAAAAATTAAAAGAAATGTTGTAATAGAAAGCAGCCTCCGCAAATATGCATGGAGGCTGTATTTTGTATGAATACTTGCTAATCATGAAGATTATCCTGCCAAATTTAACACAAAACCTGCTAACTTCCATCATAAACGCATGAAACGTCAGCTTGATTCAAAAACTAAGCTGGGAGGCATCATTTGTGGATATTCGCTTAAAATGGTTTTATCGACTGGGATTTATGCTGCTTTTGTTTATTGTTTTTTATATTTTTATGAAATTGAAGCCGATATGGGGCCCCGTTTTGTCCGTTATGCTGGTTGTATTACTCCCCTTCATAATCGGTGCATTTATTAGCTATCTATTACACCCTGTTGTTGAGGCGCTTCATCAAAAAGGCGTAAGGCGAGGGCTGTCTGTTATTATTATTTATTTACTTTTCTTTGGAGGTTTAGGGTTTGGAATTTATAAAGGCATTCCAACCATGATGAATCAAGTAGAAGAGCTTTCTGAAAATGTTCCTGTTGTAACGGAACAATATAAAATGTGGATGAAGAATCTGGAATATCAAACGTCTAATTGGCCCATTGATGTACATGAACGAATTGAAAAAGGAATGGATGTAATTGCAATACGTATGAATACCTTTTTAAATCATTTAATGAATTATGCAATGAAAGCATTTGATTTTTTGGTGCTTATTGGCCTAATTCCTTTCATTGCTTTTTATATGTTAAAAGATTTTGAGTCGTTAAAGAAAATGATTTGGTATATTACGCCGAAAAAATGGCGTCAGCAAGGCCGTGCATTTTTACGTGATGTCGATACATCGCTCGGTGGCTATATTCGTGGACAGCTATTTGTGTGCGTGGCGATTGGAGTTGCTGCCGCATTATTGTTTTGGTTATTTGATATGAAGTATCCGTTGCTGCTTGGTGCCATTATCGGGATTACGAATGTGATTCCATACTTTGGTCCAATTTTTGGAGCGGTTCCCGCTATCATTATTGCAGCAACATTATCAATTAAAATGGTGATTACGGTTGCGATTATTGTGCTCGTTTTGCAATTTTTAGAAGGGAATGTGCTATCTCCGTTGATTGTGGGGAAAAGCCTTCATATGCATCCGTTATTCATTATGCTTGCCTTGCTAGCAGGCGGTGAAATAGGGGGAATTATCGGTATGATTGTATCGATTCCCATCCTTGCTATTTTAAAAGTTTTTGTTCTCCATGCACGTGTTCACTTCGGAAAGAAGGAGCCGCTTGTTGACAAATAAAATAGTAGTGAATAAAATACAATACATAAGATAATTCGTTGAAGGACCAAGTATGCTGAACACTGTCTACTAGAGAGAAATCCCCTGGGCTGAAAGGATTTTAGATCAAGAGCAGCAGAAAGCTAGTCCAGAGAGCAGCTAATACCTGCCGTTACGCCGCGTTAAGGCTAGATGAAGGTGATGGACAGGCAAGATGTCCATAATCAGGGTGGTACCGCGAGCTAACTCTCGTCCCTGTTTTTTAGGGATGGGAGTTTTTTGTATGCCCAAAATTAAAAGGAGGAAAAAATAGATGAAATATTTAACTGGTGCACAGATACGCCAAATGTATCTTGATTTTTTCAAAGAAAAAGGACATAACATTGAACCGAGTGCGTCACTTGTTCCGCATGAAGATCCATCTTTATTATGGATTAACTCTGGGGTAGCGACGTTGAAAAAATATTTTGATGGACGAGTGATTCCAGAAAATCCAAGAATTACAAATGCGCAAAAAGCAATTCGTACAAATGATATTGAAAATGTAGGGAAAACAGCACGCCATCATACATTCTTCGAAATGTTAGGAAACTTCTCAATCGGCGATTATTTTAAAGAAGAAGCCATTACATGGGCTTGGGAATTCCTTACAGATGAAAAGTGGATTGGTTTTGATAAAGATAAACTAGCTGTAACCATTCACCCTGAAGACGATGAAGCATTTGAGTTATGGAATAAGAAAATTGGGGTTCCAGCTGAGAAAATTATTCGTTTAAAAGAAAATTTCTGGGATATTGGAGAAGGCCCAAGTGGTCCAAATACAGAAATTTTCTACGATCGCGGACCAGAATATGGCGACGACCCGAACGATCCAGAATTATATCCAGGTGGAGAAAATGAACGTCATTTAGAAGTATGGAACTTAGTTTTCTCTCAATTTAATCATAATCCAGATGGTACATATACACCGCTTCCAAAGAAAAATATTGATACAGGTATGGGCCTTGAGCGTATGGCTTCTGTCGTTCAAAACGTACCAACGAATTTTGATACAGATTTATTTATCCCAATTATTCGTGCCGTTGAACAATTTACAGATGTGAAATATGGGGCAAATAAAGAAACAGACGTAGCGTTTAAAGTCATTGCCGACCACATTCGTACGGTAACATTTGCAGTAGGTGATGGTGCGCTCCCATCTAATGAAGGCCGCGGCTATGTATTACGTCGTTTACTTCGTCGTGCCGTTCGTTATGCAAAACAAATCAACATTAACGAACCATTTATGTTAGAATTAGTGCCCGTTGTTGGGGAAATCATGAAAGACTTCTATCCAGAAGTGCTAGAGAAAAAAGACTTTATTGCTAAAGTTGTGAAAAACGAAGAAGAGCGATTCCATGAAACACTGCATGATGGATTAAGCATTTTATCTGAAGTGATTAAGAAACAAAAAGAGCAAGGGCAAAGTATCATTCCAGGTGCGGATGCGTTCCGTTTATATGACACATATGGTTTCCCAATTGAATTAACAGAAGAGTATGCAGAAGAAGAAAACATGACCGTTGACCATGACGGCTTTGAGAAAGAAATGGAAGCACAACGTGAACGTGCACGTGCTGCGCGTCAAGATGTAGATTCTATGCAAATTCAAGGCGGCGTTTTAGGTGATGTGAAGGTTGCAAGTGAGTTTGTTGGGTATGACAAACTTCAAGTAGAAGCGCAAGTTGTGGCAATCGTTAAAGACGGTGAGCTTATTACAGAAGCGCACGAAGGCGAAGAAGTTCAAATCATTTTAGATCAAACACCTTTTTATGCAGAAAGCGGCGGTCAAATTGCTGATACAGGAATGATTACTAGTGAGGCTGTACAATTAGCTGTACAGGATGTTCAAAAAGCACCGAATGGACAAAATCTTCACCGCGTAACAGTCGTTGCTGGAACATTATCGGCTGACGCACAAGTAGTAGCAACTGTTGACTATGCAAACCGCAGCGAAATTGTGAAGAATCATACAGCGACACATCTTTTACATCAAGCATTAAAAGATACACTCGGTACACATGTTAACCAAGCGGGTTCCCTTGTGCAAGCAGAACGCTTACGTTTTGATTTCTCACACTTTGGTCAAATTACGCCAGAGGAATTAGAGAAAATTGAGGCGATTGTAAACGAGAAAATTTGGCAAAGCTTAGAAGTAACAATTGATTTGAAAGATATTGACGAAGCAAAAGCAATGGGGGCAATGGCTCTATTCGGTGAAAAATACGGTAAAATTGTCCGTGTTGTTCAAATTGGAGACTATAGCTTAGAGCTTTGCGGTGGTTGTCACGTACCAAATACAGCGGTAATCGGTCTATTCAAAATTGTTTCGGAAAGCGGAATTGGTGCTGGAACTCGTCGTATTGAGGCCGTAACAGGAGCTGGAGCTTACAAATTAATGGCGGACCAAATTACGCTTTTAAAAGAAGCCGCTTCTAAACTAAAAACGAATTTGAAAGACGTACCAGCACGTATTGATGCCGTGTTAGCTGAAACGAAAGAACTGCAGCGCGAAAATGAAAGTCTATCTGCGAAGTTAAGTAACATTGAAGCTGGAAACCTTGTTTCAAATGTGAAAGAAGTGAATGGTGTTAACGTATTAGTTGCGAAAGTGCAAGATACAGACATGAATAACTTACGCGTCATGGCAGATGATTTAAAACAGAAACTGGATTCCGTTGTTCTTGTACTTGGTTCTGCACAAGGTGACAAAGTAAACTTAATTGCTGGTGTAACGAAAGATCTTATTGATCGAGGCTACCATGCAGGAAAATTAATTAAAGAGGTAGCAACTCGCTGCGGCGGTGGCGGCGGTGGTCGTCCAGATATGGCACAAGCTGGCGGGAAAGATCCAGCAAAATTGGATGCAGCACTTGATTTTGTCGAAGAATGGGTACGTTCACTTTCATAATCGGTAAGAAGTGTTGTACAATGTATATTATGGAAGTCTCTACGTAGAGGAGAGGTGCATGACCATATGAGTTCCTTTGATAACACGATGAAATTTAGTTTTCCTGAAGAACCATTTGAAAGAGATGTACAGGAAGTATTATTTCAAGTGTATTCTGCTCTTCAAGAAAAAGGGTATAACCCAATCAATCAGATTGTTGGCTATCTATTGTCAGGTGACCCCGCTTACATTCCACGTCATCAGGATGCGAGAAATCTAATTCGTAAGCTTGAACGGGATGAAATTATTGAAGAGCTGGTCAAATCGTATTTAAAGAATCAGCGAGAGGAATACTAATGCGTACAATGGGACTTGATTTAGGTTCAAAAACGCTTGGCGTTGCAATTAGCGACGCCATGGGTTGGACCGCACAAGGATTGGAAACAATTAAAATCAATGAAGCAGTAAAAGACTTTGGCATAAAACGGCTTGGAGAAATTATTCAAGAACATGAAGTGTCAAAAATCGTACTCGGTCTTCCCAAAAATATGAACGGGACGATTGGACCGCGCGGAGAAGCAAGTCAAAATTTCGCAGCGTATTTAGAAAAGAAATTCAAACTGCCTGTCGTGTTATGGGATGAACGATTAACTACAATGGCTGCTGAACGGGTGCTGCTTGAAGCCGATGTGAGTCGGAGTAAACGCAAGAAGGTCATTGATAAAATGGCGGCTGTCATGATTCTGCAAGGTTTCTTAGACAATCAAACAAATTCTCTTTGAGGTGAAAAAGAATGGAACATGGTGAAAATAATATTACAGTAGTAGACGAAAACGGAAATGAGCAACTTTGTGAAATTTTGTTCACATTCGATTCTGATAAATTTAACAAATCATATGTGCTATACTACCCAATTTCTGATAACGAAGATGAAGAAATCGAAATTCATGCTTCTTCTTTCACACCAAGTGAAAATAACGAAGATGGTGAACTTGCTCCAATCGAAACAGATGAAGAGTGGGATATGATTGAAGAAATGTTGAACACGTTTTTAGACGAAGAAGGCGAAGAGTAAGATGCGGGCTGATCCTCCTAATGGGGATCAGCTTTTTTTGTATGAAACTATTTAATTATATTATTGATAAAGTGAAACTTCTGTCAGTGGGGCCCCTCATCCCAGTTAAGTGTGAGATAAAATGATTTTTTCCTTCTTTACCCATCTTTCCTCTTGAGATAGGGGCTTATTGCCTGTTAATCTGCGATAAATATGTAGGATAAATTGTATAATTTCGTAAAAGTTATGTATTTGCTGTTTTGTTTTAGTATAATATTCGAAGTGATTATTTCTATAAATAATCAATTTGTGTTGTGGTTGTGCAAGGGGGGAATGAAGATGGACTCAAAGCAATCTAAAAAGGAAAATATTAGAGAGAAGTTATTAGAGCAGCAAGAGGATGCTCAATTAGTTCGAAAGATTGTTCTTCGAATTATGATCGCGATGATTGTGATAATAGGAATAACAGGAATAGGCGGTTATTTATATGTCAATTCAGCGCTAAAGCCGCTGGACCCGGATGATAAGAAAAAGAGAACGGTAGAAATTCCAATTGGTTCTTCTGTTAGTTCTATCTCTAACTTGCTAGAAGAAGAAGGAATTATTAAGAATGCACGAGTGTTTAAATATTATATTAAATTTCGCAATGAATCTGGTTTTCAGGCTGGGAAGTATTCATTATCTCCGTCGATGACGCACCAAGAAATTATTAACAGCATTAAGACCGGAAAGATGATGAAAGAGGCGGCTCTGAAGATTACGATTCCTGAAGGCAAGCAACTGGTCCAAATCGCCGAGATTGTAGCCGAAAAAACAGATCAAAATCCGAAAGAAGTATTTAAGAAACTAAATGATAAAAAATTTATTCAAAGTATGGAAGATAAGTTCCCTGCTTTATTGACAGACGATATTTATGACAAGGATATTAAATATTCACTTGAAGGATATTTATTTCCTGCAACGTATGATTTTGAGGAAGAGGCTCCATCGTTAGAAACCGTTATTTCAAAGATGCTTAAACAAACAGAAGAAATGTTAACTAAATATGAAGAACAAATGATAGAGCAAGATTACTCTGTCCATACGCTGTTGACAATGGCTTCTCTTGTGGAAGAAGAAGCAACAGAAAAAGTCGATCGTGCTAAAATTGCTTCTGTTTTTTATAATCGTCTAGATAAAGGGATGCCGTTACAAACAGATCCAACGGTGCTATATGCAAAAGGAGAACATAAGGACCGCGTTTTTTATAAAGATTTAGAGATTGATTCTCCTTATAACACCTATAAAGTGAAAGGCTTACCGCCTGGACCGATTGCTAATGCTGGTGAGATGTCCATTAAAGCAGTGTTAGAGCCGGAAAAGACTAAATACTTGTATTTCTTAGCCACTCCTGAAGGGGAAGTGCTGTATTCGAAAACATTGGATGAGCATAATGTGAAGAAAGCGGAACATATTACAAATCAATAATAAGGGATTAGGTATTTTCACTAAATATTTCATCAGAATTAATCGCCAGTTTGAAAAGCAAGATTTATTTTTATATGATAGAATAAGACAAGTGAAAAAGGACATAATGACCTTTTGGCTCGGCAGTTGCCGAGTTTTTTCTAATGTAGGCCGATTAGAGGACTCCAAAAGTCTAGTCGTCACAAATATTAAGAATGTACGACCATCTTAAGGGATCGTACGTATTTGGAGGAACAGATTTTGAACGGAAAAATAGATGAATATCTTCAATCATTAATTCCAGAGCGGACTGGATTACTGAAAGAGATTGAAGAATTTGCAGAAGCAGAGCATGTCCCGATTATGGAGCCGGAAGGGATTGCGACTTTATTACAGTTTTTACGACTTCAGCAGCCGCAAAAGATTTTAGAACTAGGGACGGCGATTGGATATTCAGCCATTCGAATGGCGATGACTTTGCCAAGTGCTCGTATTGTCACGATTGAGCGGATTGAAAAGCGAATCGAAGCGGCGAAGCAAAACTTTGAGAAGTCTGGTTTGAGCGACCGTATTACCCTTGTTGAATCTGATGCATTGGAAGCCTTTGAGGTTGTAAAGGACCATGGACCATTCGATTTAATCTTTGTAGATGCAGCGAAAGGACAGTATCGTCGTTTTTTTGAATTGTATGAGCCGCTGCTAAGTGAGAGAGGAATTATCATTACAGATAATGTTTTATTTAAAGGTCTAGTTGCGGAGGATTTAGCTACTATTACCCCAAGACGTAAACGTGGTCTGATTAAACGAATTCAAAATTTTAATACATGGCTGCTCAGTCATCCACATTACGATACGGTCATTATACCGATTGGAGATGGCATAGCCATTAGTAAACATAGAGGTGAACAAAATGAAAAAGCCTGAATTGCTCGTAACTCCAACAAGTGTAGCGGATATAGAACCGCTTATTAAGGCAGGAGCCGATGCGTTCATTATCGGTGAGCAGCGTTATGCGCTTCGCTTACCCGGAGAATTTACACGTGAAGATGTGAAGGAAGTCATTCAAATTGCTCATGCTGCAAACAAAAAAGTATATGTATCGATGAATGCACTTTTTCATAATGAAAAAGTAGATGAATTAGAAGAGTACATTGCTTTTCTAAAAGAAGCAGGAGTTGACCGCATCGTTTGGGGAGACCCGGCTGTGTTAATGGCAGTTCGAACTGCAGCGCCAGATATGCCGTTGCACTGGAATACAGAAATGACGGTAACAAATTGGTATACAGCGAACTATTGGGGACGCCGTGGCTCAGTTCGTGCTGTCGCAGCTCGTGAAATTAATATGGATGCTGTCATTGAAATGAAAGAACATGCTGAAGTAGAAATTGAAGTACAAGTGCATGGAATGACGTGCATGTTTCAATCTAAACGAACATTGCTTGGAAACTATTTTGAATACCAAGGGAAATCACTAGAAGTAGAAAATCGTGCACAACAACGAAATATGTTTTTACATGATAAAGAGCGTGAAAATAAATATCCGATTTATGAAGATGAAAACGGTACACATATTATGAGCCCGAACGATATTTGTATGATTGACGAGCTCCAAGAATTAGTTGAAGCAGGTATTGATTCGTTTAAGATTGATGGGATTTTAAAAACACGAGAATATATTATTGAAACAACGAAATTATATCGTCAAGCTATTGATTTATGTGTAGAAGACGTGGATCGTTATGATGGAATTAAGAGTGAACTTTTTGAAAAAATTGAAGCGATTCAACCGAAGAATCGGGCGTTAGATACAGGATTTTTCTTTAAAGAAACAGTTTATTAATACAGGAATGAGGAGGAATAGCCTTGAACGCTATTGCTGATAAAATTTCCAAAATTATTGATGGAAAAAGAGTCATTGTGAAAAAACCGGAGCTGTTAGCACCTGCCGGAAATTTAGAAAAATTAAAAGTTGCCGTTCACTACGGTGCAGATGCCGTTTTTATTGGTGGACAAGAGTATGGTTTACGTTCAAATGCCGGAAACTTTACATTCGAAGAAATGAAAGAAGGCGTTGAATTTGCGAAAAAGTATGGGGCAAAAGTATATGTAACAACGAA
This sequence comes from Peribacillus sp. Hz7, assembly GCF_042136355.1. NCBI lineage: Bacteria > Bacillati > Bacillota > Bacilli > Caryophanales > Bacillaceae > Peribacillus > Peribacillus sp. Hz7. The sequence continues at coordinate 91,594 of NZ_JBHHJV010000010.1, read as the reverse complement.
TATTTTTGCTCATAATGAAAATATTGATGGGTTAGAAGAATACTTAGCTGGTTTAGAAGAAGCTGGTGTACATGGTATTATTGTAGCGGATCCATTAATTATTGAAACATGTAAGAGAGTAGCACCGAGTGTGGAAATTCATTTAAGCACTCAGCAATCATTATCGAACTGGAAAGCCGTTCAATATTGGAAGGAAGAAGGGCTGGAGCGCGTTGTACTTGCTCGTGAAACAGGTGCTGAAGAAATTCAATTAATGAAGGAAAAAGTCGATATTGAAATTGAAGCCTTCGTGCATGGTGCGATGTGTATTGCTTATTCTGGCCGCTGTACGTTATCTAATCATATGACGGCTCGTGATTCTAACCGTGGTGGATGCTGTCAATCTTGCCGTTGGGATTATGATTTATACGAGCTGGATAGTGACGGTGAAAAAGCGTTATTTGACGAAAAAGATGCTCCATTTGCTATGAGTCCAAAAGACTTAAAACTATTGGAGTCACTGCCAAGAATGATTGAGATTGGCGTGGATAGCTTAAAAGTAGAAGGACGAATGAAATCGATTCACTATATCGCAACTGTTATTAGTGTATATCGTAAAGTGATTGATACGTATTGCGCGGATCCAGACAACTTCTCAATTAAGCAGGAATGGTTAGATGAATTGGACAAATGTGCGAATCGTCCGACGGCTCCAGCGTTTATGGAAGGAGATATTCCGGGGTATAAGCAGCAGATGTTTGGGAATCATAGCACAAAGACTCGTTTTGACTTTGCGGGGCTTGTGTTAGATTATAATCCGGATACTCAAATTGCTACATTACAACAGCGAAATTTCTTTAAGCCAGGGGATGAAGTAGAATTTTTTGGTCCAGAAATCGAAAACTTTACGCAAAAAGTAGGCGTCATTTTAGACGAGAAGGGCAATGAACTAGACGCTGCTCGTCATCCGTTGCAAATTGTTCGTATTAAAGTAGATCACCCTGTATTTGTTAACAACATGATGCGTAAAGAAAATGAATAGGACGTATACATGGACAAAGTGTTAAACAAAATCTTGAATAAAAGTCTATTTTGTAATAACATAGCATAAATAAAGATAGGTGAAATTTTCCTGAACCCTGCTGTTTTTCTAAAGTCTACGTTAATGAATATTGTTGATTTATACGATTTTTCGCTCATTCGTGTGAAACCGCGATTTTACACGCCTTTCAGCTCTGCTGAAAGTTAAATGAGCCAAAAATCAACAGTGTTATTTAACGAAACCTTTGTAAAAAGACTAGACAAATGAAGGGAAAGGTCATACTCTATCTTAAAGACAGTGAAATAATCGACTGCTTCTTTAAAGGCAGTCGATTTATATGCTAGGATTTCTCTAGTAGATAGCGCGTCCTTTTATGAGGTCGCGCACTTATATATATTCGACTTGTTTGAATTAAAAAGTACATATACATCACGGAACCTTTGTATCTGTGAGAACTTGAAGGAGTGAAGAGTTTTGGCTATAGAAAAAGTATTTCCGATGACAAAAGAAGGTAAAGAGAAATTAGAGCAAGAGCTTGAACAGTTAAAAACAGTAAAACGTAAAGAAGTAGTGGAAAGAATTAAAATTGCACGCAGCTTCGGAGATTTATCAGAGAACTCTGAGTACGATTCTGCAAAAGATGAGCAAGCATTTGTAGAAGGCAGAATTACAACCCTTGAAAATATGATTCGCAATGCGAAGATTATTGAAGAAAGCGATTTAGATTCAGATACGGTTTCTCTTGGGAAATCTGTTACATTTATTGAGCTTCCAGATGGAGACGAGGAAACGTATACAATCGTTGGTAGTGCAGAAGCAGATCCGTTTGAAGGAAAAATTTCAAACGATTCACCAATTGCTCAAAGTTTAATTGGTAAAAAAGTGGGCGACCAAGTAACCGTACAAACACCAGGCGGCGAAATGCAAGTAAAGATTACTTCTATTCAGTGATTTTTCTGCAGATGAATAAGTATTAAAACGCTGTCTCGAAACATCATGAAATCTTTGCCGCTTTCAGGTAAAGATTTAGCCAAAAAGCAGATTTGATTGATGAATCTGCTTTTTTGCCATTTAGAGACTTATAAAGTGAAACTTCCATCAGTAGGGACTCCCGTCCTTTAAGTATGGGATAAAATTTAAAAATGGCAGACAATCTTTTGATATCCAGTGCAAGCGAACTCAGGTTAATTGGTGAGTTTTCTAATGGGGAAAGAATTAAATTGTTTAATCGCGTCAACAATGGTAACGAGGTGTTGTTGGATGCATAAACGACGAATGATCATCGTTGCCACGATACTAATGGTATTAATTATCACCTTAGTTGGCCGGCTTGTACAAATACAGCTAGTTGCGACAGAATCGTTTTCTAAACATCATGTAAATTTAATTGAAGCGAGTGTGAAGCAGCGTTCACAAGTATTAAAAATTGATGATGGAAGAGGGAAGTTTTATGATCGAAATGGAAAGCCGCTAGCTCATGAAGAAATTCCAACGCTTGTACTCTTTCCGTTTTTAAGTAAAATGACATGGCCCGCTGATGAAGTAGCGCGTATTATTGGAACTTCAGAACAAGCACTGATTACCGCAGTTGCAAATGCAAAAGAGCCTTTTGCATTTGGCGGGGATACGCCGATTCAGTTATCATTAAGTCAATCAAAAGCTATTAATGAATTAAAAATCCCAGGTGTGTTTGCGGTCAATCAGAAAATTTACGGAGAGGATAGGCTTGCTGCTCAATTAATTGGTACGACGGTTAAATCGGATGCGCTAAAACTGGAGCGCTATCCAGATTTAAACTTATCCCCTGAAACGAGAATTGGAGATAAGGGTTTACAACGAACATTTGATGAGTTTTTACTATCGGAAGGCGAATCTAAGCTTGTGTTTCATGTCGATGCAAGCGGCGGCCCTTTGTTTGGAGTCGATGTGAAATATGTGGAGCCTGCGAACCCCTTATATCCTGTTAAAGTCATCACAACTATTGATAGGGAGATTCAAGAAAAAGCAGAAGCACTTGTTGACCAATATAAGATTACCAATGGAGGGCTTGTTTTACTAGATATCGAAAAAAGTGAGATTGTTGCGATGGTATCACGTCCAGCACTTAAAAAAGATGACCCAAATGGAATAGGCTCAGTCAATATGATGACGACACAAAAAGCCCCAGGTTCGGTGTTTAAAACGATTACGGCAGCAGCGGCAATCGATTATGGTGCCATTCCATCTAATCGAATGTTCAATTGTGACCTGACGATTGAAGGAAAGGTTGATCAACAACGTCCGTTGGGCAGGCTAAACTTTAAAAATAGTTTTGCTCAAAGCTGCAATCGAACATTTGCTGAGCTTGCTACAGAAATAGCGGAAGAGAATCCTAACTTTTTCGAGGAATATGCTAAAAAGTTAGGAATCATCGGTCAAGTAGGGTGGAGCGGCGATGTATATCACACCCATGTTACCCAGCTTTATCGCGAGCAATCAGGAAAAGTTTGGCATGATCAAGCATTAAAAAAAGATAAGAAAATGATTGCCAAAACAGCGATTGGACAGCAGGATGTTCAGACGACACCACTTGCTATGGCAAATATGATGGCCACGATTGCGCGCGGCGGTAAAAAAGATCAAGTAAAAGCGGTATCAAAAGTTGAGTTTAATAATGGGACAACAGTGGTCGATTTTCCAAATCAAAAGATAGAAGGAGAGACTATCTCACCTTATACAACGATTAAACTGCAGCAGTTGTTAAGAGGGGTCGTTACGGAAGAGAAAGGAACAGGTGCCTTGCTGCAGAACCTTCCTTATGAGGTTGCCGGTAAGTCGGGGACGGCTCAGACAAATCTAGAAACAGGCAAGTTAAATAAATGGTTTGCTGGCTATTTTCCATATAAAGAGCCAAAATATGCGCTTGTAACAGTTAGCTTAGATACAACGGAACAGTCAAGCAGTATGACTCCACTATTCGCAGACGTTGTGAAAGTGGTTCATCAACTAGAGTCCCAATGACGAAAGAAGTAGGATGCGATTTTAGGATAGGTCATGTTAGAATAGAAAGAAAAGATAAGGGAGGTTATATTTTGTCTTCTCGTCTTGATCGACATGATAAAAAGCGAAAAATAAATAAATTTTACAACATCGCGATTACGATTGTATCTTTACTTATTGTGATTGTTGCTATTACTATTTTTACGAATAATGATGTAGACCCAGTATCTAAAGAACAGGAAAAAACAGCTCCAAAAGAAGAAGTAAAGGAATCCACACCAGAATCGGAACCGGAGGATAAAGGGAAAGATGAAACTGAGGAAGCGGTTACTGAAGAATCAGAGTCAGAAGAGGAACAGGCTGACGGTGTTAAACTTGAACAAATAGAAGGCAGTGGAGATGCCAATGTATTAAATACGTACACAAGCGAAGATTGGCAGCCGATTGGAACGGAGCAAACTGGTTCACATACGACAAGCTTTGAAAAAGGCTCTAAAGATTGGAATGAAATGACGAAGGCTATTGCTTACGGAGCTGGGTTAGATGAAGGCAGTATGCGCCTTTGGTGGTTGAAAAATGGAGGTTCCCCGACTACAGCCATTGGTACTGTATCAGAAGGGGATAATCCGCAAGCTTATCGCGTGTATATTGAATGGGTTGATGGAGCTGGCTGGAAGCCTGTGAAGGTGGAAGAATTAAAGGAAAATGATAGAGGCAGATAGTCTTTAAACAAAGAACCCTCAGGCTATGTGAGGGTTCTTTGTCATTTCATCCCACTCTTAACGGGCAGTAAGACCCCCATCTCAAGATTCAGAGTGAACAAGGAAGATAGGTGGGGGACAACTGCCCGTAAAGGTCCGATTGGTTCAACTAACCATCAGTGGGGGATGAAGAAAAACCCCCACTGATGGAAGTTTCACTTTATTATTTCTTAGCTTTAAAATGGACAACAGCGCTATAAAAACGTCGCCCTTCTTCGCTTACATACATCTCATGTGAAACAGAGTGAACATGGAGCATGAGCGCTTTATTGTTTTCAATTTGTGTTTGAATTTTTTCTTCTAATATCTTAATGCTTTCGGCTTCAAAAAATTCAATTTTATCATCTATTAAGTCTAAATTTAGTTGAAAAGTCATTGTTCTGCCCTCCAATGTTTTATTCACTTTATTGTAGCATGCATGGCGGTTCATTTATATTGAAACCGTTTGAAGATAAGGGCGGTTTATTATAAATATTGAACCATTTTTAAATAGAATCATACTATATCCATATGTTTCATGTATAATATTTTTGAAATTGAAGACTATGTTATAGAACGTTATTGATTTTTGGATTAATAACATTGTCAGCACGTATGCTTTTCATCATTTAACAGATGAAGAAAAGGAAAAAGCGATTGTGAACTATAGCAAGTTACTCCATCCAGGTGGTAAAATAGTATTTACAGATACGATGTATCAGTCTAAAGAAGTGCATCGAGCAGCTATTCAACAGGCAAAAGCTGCTGGATTCCTGAATCTAGCAACGGATTTGTCGACGGAATACTATACAATGATTCCTTTTTTACAGAAGGTGTTGAAAGAGAACGGATTTGATGCTTCGTTCATTCGTTGCAATCAATTTGTTTGGATTGTTGAAGCTCAAAAATTATAGGAAGAGGTTTAGTGAATGAAAGTAGCAATTATCGGAGCAATGGAAGAAGAAGTAACGATTTTACGAGATAAATTAGAGAATTTAGAACAAGTTAACATTGCTGGGTCGGAGTTTAATATCGGTACACTGAATGGTATAGAGGTTATTGTTCTAAAGTCAGGCATCGGGAAAGTCAATGCGGCGATGTCGACGACCATTTTATTAGAGAAATTCAAACCAGATGCTGTAATCAATACAGGTTCGGCTGGTGGATATCATGAAGAATTAAATGTTGGGGATGTTGTTATTTCAACGGAAGTTCGCCATCATGATGTCGACGTAACGATTTTTGGCTATGAATATGGTCAAGTACCGCAATTGCCGGAAGCCTTCTTGCCAGATTCAAAGCTGTTTGCCATTGCAGAAGAAGCAGCGAAGGAAATGACTCATTCACAAGTAGCAAAAGGGTTGATTGTAACAGGAGATTCTTTTATGAACGATCCTGTTCGTGTGGAGTTTGTACGCAGTAAGTTTAAAGACTTATATGCAGTAGAAATGGAAGCAGCAGCAATTGCTCAAGTGGCTCACCAATTTGGAACGCCTTTTGTAGTGATTCGTTCCCTTTCTGATATTGCAGGAAAAGAATCGAATGTATCATTTGATCAGTTCCTAGAAACGGCAGCCCTGCATTCTGCTGAGCTTGTTTTAAAAATGATTGAAAAAATGAAGTAGTCATCTGATAATTGACGAAATTATTTTTCGTCAATTATCATTTTACACATTAACCGGGTAAAGAGGTATGTTAACTTATATTTGGTGAAAAGGTGGGAGAATATGAAAGTTGTTCGGAATATACATGAATTAATTGGGTCTACCCCTATGTTAGAAATTACTCGATTTTCTCTTCCGAAAGATGTGCGAATTTTCGCTAAATTGGAGTTCTTTAACCCAGGTGGCAGTATAAAAGATCGTTTAGGAGTAGAGCTATTAGAAGCAGCTTTTGCGAGCGGTGCATTAAAGCCAGGTGGAACGGTGATTGAACCGACGGCTGGAAATACGGGGATTGGTCTAGCGCTGGCAGCTCTTCATTATGGGGTCCATGTTATAGTCTGTGTACCAGAGAAGTTTAGTATAGAGAAGCAAGAGTTGATGCAGGCTCTCGGTGCCGAGATTGTGCGTACACCTTCGGAAGCAGGGATGCAAGGAGCCATTGCAAAAGCTCAAGAGCTTTTAAAAGAAATTCCTCATTCCTATTGTCCGCAGCAATTTGCCAATCCAGCCAATCCAGCAACATATTATAAAACACTAGGACCTGAAATCTGGGAGCAGCTTGATGGAAAAGTAGATGTATATGTTGCCGGAGCTGGAACAGGAGGTACGTTTATGGGAACCTCCCGCTATTTAAAAGAAAAAAATCCTTCTGTAAAAACAGTTATTGTTGAACCGGAGGGATCGATTTTAAATGGCGGCAAACCCGGCCCGCATAAGACAGAAGGAATAGGCATGGAGTTTTTACCAACCTATATGGATGAATCTTATTTTGATGATACTCATACGATTGTAGATAAAGAGGCGTTTCGCTATGTAAAAGAGTTAGCTGCCAAAGAAGGACTGCTCGTTGGAAGCTCTTCAGGCGCAGCTTTTGCTGCTGCAGTGAAGGAAGCACAAGTTGCTTCGAAAGGTACAAACATTGTCGTAATCTTCCCAGATGCGAGCGATCGCTACTTAAGTAAAAAAATCTACCAAGGAGGTATTTGAATATGAAGAGGAAAACACAATTAATTCATGGGGGTATCTTTGGTGATGAACAAACAGGAGCGGTTTCTGTCCCGATTTATCAAGTGAGTACGTATAAACAATATGGACCAGGCAATCATACTGGTTATGAATATTCACGTACAGGTAATCCGACACGTCATGCGCTAGAAACATTCATTGCGGAGCTAGAAGAAGGAAAACGCGGTTTTGCTTTCGGTTCAGGAATGGCAGCGATGACAGCGGTGCTGATGCTGTTTAATCAAGGAGATCACATTTTAGTGACAGATGACGTATACGGCGGTTCTTTTCGTGTAATTACAAAAGTGTTACATCGATTTGGACTAAGTGCCACATTTATTAACACGAGCGATTTAAGTGAAATTGAAAAAAATATTCAAGAAAATACGAAAGCGTTGTTTATCGAATCCCCAACAAATCCTCTTCTGAAAATTACCAACATTAAAACCGCAGCCAAAATTGCAAAAGCAAACGGCTTATTAACCATTGTAGATAATACATTCTCAACACCATATTGGCAAAATCCAATTTCGCTTGGTGCGGATATTGTTCTTCATAGTGCAACGAAATATCTTGGCGGTCACAGTGATGTTGTCGCAGGTCTTGCTGTTGTGAAGGATGAGAAGTTAGGTGAAGACCTTCATTTTGTTCAAAATTCAACAGGGGGTGTGTTAGGCCCTCAAGATTCTTGGTTATTAATACGAGGTATGAAGACGCTCGGTCTTCGTATGGAAGAGCATGAGAAAAATGCCAACAAAATTGCAAGTTACTTAGTTAATCATGATGCTGTTTCAAAAGTGTATTACCCAGGACTAGAAAGTCATCCCAATCATGATATTGTGAAGCACCAATCTCGTGGCTTTGGCGGCATGATTTCCTTTGATGTCGGCAGTGCCGAAAAAGCAGCGCAAGTGTTAAATAAAGTGAAGTATTTTACACTTGCAGAAAGTCTTGGGGCAGTGGAAAGTTTAATTTCTATTCCCGCTCTTATGACACACGCATCGATTCCAGCAGAGCGCCGTGCCCAATTAGGCATTACAGACGGTCTGATTCGGATTTCTGTTGGCCTTGAGGATGTTGAAGATTTACTTGAAGATCTAGAACAAGCCTTACAAGACTAATCCTAGTCTTCACCTTCTCTGTTTGAAAATATTAACAAATAGTAAATGGATGTATATATGGTAGAATAAATTATCCGTGTTTTACTAGTTATGAGAGAAGGTGAGTATTCTTGAATAAAAAACTGAAAAACCTTTCTGCAAAGATGATAGATTACAAACGCTTTGCGATTACTTTATTATGTGTTGGTTCTTTTTTCTATTTAGGAACGATTCTTCCGACAGAAGGAAAGACAGCGTTTGATGTGAACGGTTATATGCTTGCTTCGGTTTTGTTTTTGGCAGCATCGATTGGATGTTTCTTGCAATCTTCTAAATATAAAAAGAATCTTGCTGAATTAAATGACTAGATTCAGAGTAATCGATTTCTTTTAAATAACCTCAATCCTATTTTTAATAGGATTGAGGTTATTTTTTATACGGCTATGATAATCAACAAAAGCTGTATAAAAAATGTCCAGTATCCACTATTGTATTACACAAATTATCGCCTACAGAATATCTTATGAATAGAACTTGAAATCAAATAAATGTATGTATAAGAACAGGAGGTAAGTAAAGTGGAGGGTTTTTCACAACAAGGAAATAATCATTCATCTTTTCGAAAAGCCGTATATTTGTATAAGCATTTTACGGAGGGGGTAAACAAGCGGGAACAAGAGGATAGAGAGGTAGAAGATGAAGCTACTGAAGATACTGATTTAGATGTATTAACCGAAGTTGTACCTGAGGAACAAGCATTTGAGGCAGTACTGGCAACTCAAGAAGAAAATCTATCAGAAGAGAGTTCGGAAGAGGAAAGCCCAGGTTACGAAGAGGAGAATTCAAGTTCGGAAGAGGAGAGTTCAAGTTCGGAAGAGGAGAGCTCAAGTTCGGAAGAGGAGAGTTCAAGTTCGGAAGAGGAGAGCTCAAGTTCGGAAGAGGAGAGTTCAAGTTCGGAAGAGGAGAGCTCAAGTTCGGAAGAGGAGAGTTCAAGTTCGGAAGAGGAATGCTGTTCAGGTTCTGAAGAAGAGAGCTCAAGTTCGGAAGAGGAATGCTGTTCAGGTTCTGAAGAAGAGAGCTCAAGTTCGGAAGAGGAATGCTGTTCAAGTTCTGAAGAAGAGAGCTCAGGTTGGGAAGAGGAATGCTGTTCAAGTTCTGAAGAAGAGAGCTCAGGTTGGGAAGAGGAGAGTCAAGAAGAGTACGAGTCAGGAGACGGAAGCGGGGACCAAAGCGGAGACGAAAGCGGAGAAGAAGAAGAGGAGAGTCAAGAAGAGTACGAGTCAGGAGACGGAAGCGGGGACGAAAGCGGAGAAGAAGAAGAGAGTCAAGAAGAGTACGAGTCAGGAGACGGAAGCGGAGACGAAAGCGGAGAAGAAGACGAAGATGAATCATAAAATAATATAGGTTGTATAGTATGGTCTTAATACTTAGACCGAATATACAATTTTATTCAGCAGGTTTTTCCTTAAAGGGGACCTGCTTTTCACATGCATACGGACTTTTATTGTGACACTGTAAGTTAAATGATGAACGTACATATTGGAATCTTGTTATGGACATTATCTTTCAATTGTTGAATTCTTTAAGCGGTTGTCCTATACAAATATTTTTTTTGAGCATAGTTTAGTAAAAAGTAGTGAATGAATCCTGCAGGTACAAAATCCTAGACATAATGCATCTGTTAGGAAGAATGAATGCTCTATGCTTTAATTTTGCAAACTTGATTATTTTGATTTTATAGGAGGGATAAGGTGGAGAACATACTGATTGAACCATGGGAACTGGACGAATTGACGTTGGAACTTTTTGTGCCTGAATATATTGAAAAAATAGCAAGTGAAGTTCTAGTACATTATGATTTTTCAGTTCAAAGTATGCAAGTCATGGCAACTAAGCCGGCAAGAGGTGGCGCTATTTGGAAAGTTGAGACATCTGCAGGGCCAAAAAGTTTGAAGTTATTGCATCGTAGGCCGACTAGAAGCTTATTCAGTTTAGGAGCTCAAGAATATTTAGTGGAAATTCAAAAAGCAAGAGTTCCGGCGATTGTGAAAACAAAGGATGGAAGCAATTATGTTGAAGCAAACGGGAAATTATGGTTTGTTGCGGAGTGGATTGAACCTTTAGCACCTGCTTCAAAAGACTTAGAGGGTGCGAAACATTTATGTAGAGCTATTGGTGAGTTTCATCGTTTAAGTAAAGGATATGAACCTCCAAAGCATGCTGAAATGGCGACAAGGCTGCATAAATGGCCAAGGAATTTTGAAAAGATTATTACTAAAATAGATTGGTTACGAAATATTGCGTATGCTTATCCAGAAATGCCGGCTAGCTCTCATTTATTACAAGCAGTAGATGTCTTTGAACAGCAAGCCATACAGAGTTTAGAAAGACTGAATCAATCAAGCTATCTTGATTTAGTGGCTAAAGGGAACGCGTATTGGGGATTAGTGCACCAAGATTATGGCTGGTCCAATGGTCAAATGGGTTCAGATGGGATGTGGATTATTGACCTCGATGGTGTCGCCTTCGATCTTCCGATTCGGGATTTACGAAAACTAATTTCGAATAAAATGATAGATAATTCTCAGTGGGATACGACTTGGGTACGAGAAATGATTAAAGCTTACCATGAAGTGAATCCAATAAGTGCTGAAGTATATGACATCTTAATGCTTGAATTGTCACTTCCTAATGAATTCTATAAGAACTTGAAAGGAGTCATATTTGAGCCGGAATTATTTTTAAATGAAGAAGCGGTTCAATTAATTCAAACGATTATCAATCTCGATCAAACGAAATGGCCTGTGTTAGAAGAAATTAAAGACGATTGGATTGGGGTTGAAGCATTATGAAAGTTTTAATGATCTGTACTGAAAAACTTCCTATGCCTCCGATACGAGGGGGAGCCATTCAAACATATATAGCGGGTATCCTCCCTTATTTAAAACAATCACATGATATTACAGTACTTGGAATTAGTGATCCTGATTTACCAGATCAGGAAACAATCAATGGTGTTTCTTATGTGCGGGTGCCAGGGAAAATATTAGAATTGTATAAAGAAGGAGTCGTTCGTTATCTTGAATCTAATCAATTTGATTTAATCCATATTTTTAATCGTCCGCGACTTGTTCTCCCTGTTCGTAATGTAGCTCCGGAAGCTAAAATTACATTAAGCATGCATAATGACATGTTCAATGCAGAAAAAATTGATCCTATTGAGGCCAATGCGGTCTTGAATGAAGTATCAAGTATTGTAACGGTTAGCGATTACGTTGGAAACGTTATACAGAGCCTATATCCACAGGCTGCTGGAAAGGTTCATACGGTTTATTCCGGGGTAGATACCGAGCAATTTTTACCAGGTAGCCATCCAAATATGAAAAAGATTCGCCAAGATATTCGTCAGGCACATGGATTAGAAAACAAAACAGTCATTTTATATGCGGGAAGGCTTTCACGAAATAAAGGGGTCGATCGATTAATTAGGGCATTGCCGGAGCTATCTCAGAAATATAAGGACTTAGCCTTGGTCATCGTAGGAAGTAAGTGGTTTAGTCAGGATGCTGTAACAGATTATATTGCCTATGTAAGAGCACTGGCGAAAAAGTTGCCGATACCTGTTGTGACAACAGGCTTTGTAGCACCAAGTGAAATTCAAAACTGGTTTGCGGCCGCTGATTTATTTGTGTGTACATCTATATGGCCAGAACCTTTGGCAAGGGTTCATTATGAAGCGATGGCAGCAGGCCTTCCTATCGTAACAACGGCAAGAGGAGGGAATGCAGAAGTTATCCAATTAAGAGAAAATGGTCTTGTAGTAGAAAATCCCGAGGATCCAGGTCAGTTTGTAGAAAAGATTACAGAAGTATTGTCCAACAAAGCAATGATGAAAACAATGGGAGAAAGAGGAAGATCGCTTGCCCTATCGCACTACAAATGGGATCGCGTAGCTTCTGAGGTTCTTACAGTATGGAAACAAGCTAAACAAACAGCGGTTTCAGTGAATAAGGCAGAGACTCCTATGGAACTGACAGCGAGCCAGCCTAAAACTGCAGAAACTATTTCATTTATTACAGATAGAATAGATAAACCAACAGAGAAACCAGCTGCAATGAAAAATCAAAAAACTAAAAAGAAACGAATCACAACGGAAAATCAAAAAGTAACAGAGAAACCAGCCACAGTGAAAAATCAAAAAGTAACAGAGAAACCAGCCACAGTGAAAAATCAAAAAGTAACAGAGAAACCAGCCACAGTGAAAAATCAAAAAGTAA
>NZ_JBHHJV010000010.1:0-78708 GCF_042136355.1 Peribacillus sp. Hz7 | reverse complement strand
AAAATCAAAAAGTAACAGAGAAACCAGCCACAGTGAAAAATCAAAAAGTAACAGAGAAACCAGCCACAGTGAAAAATCAAAAAGTAACAGAGAAACCAGCCACAGTGAAAAATCAAAAAGTAATAGAGAAACCAGCTACAGTGAAAAGTGAAAAAGTAATAGAGAAACCAGCCACAGTAGAAAATCAAAAAGCAATGGAAAACAAAAAGCAAGTTGCAGGATTGACTCGAGCAAACCTTGATGAATTGATTATAGCGCATCAAATGCTGATGAAAGCTAGAAACAAAAAAAACAATAAATCAAATGGAACAATGAACGGAAGTGCCAATCGTAATAATCGAAATAGGGAATTGCTGAATATGCTGTTAAGGGAATGGGGAAAAAACGCATAGTGAAGTAAAGCAGAAACTCTTTCTTTTTTCATGGACCCTGGATACCAAGTTAGTCTAGGGCGTAATAGACTTGTAAATAGGGATTTTTAAAGCTTTGGTGAGGTTCATCAAGGCTTTTATCAGTCCTTGGCTGCTTGATTCATCAAAAAATAATGGTGGTGTTTAAGATCAGCCACTATAAAAAACTCGGCCTATTCGCCGAGTTTTTTTGTTAGCAGCCTGGTAAACAGCCCCAACCGCCTGCTGCGAACCACCACCAGAAACCGAAAATGAGCAGCAACACGAAGAGGACAACGACTAGAGCGAACCCAAACCCCCAGCCTCCAGCTCCATATGCTACTGGGGCAGGCCCAGGATAAGCTCCAACGCCATAACCACATCCGTATGGGCCATAACTGTATCCCATAGAAATACCTCCTTCTTGTTGTGACGTATATTAGCATATGTAGCGATGTTTAAAAGAGATTGGGGCTTCGTCCTAATCCGATAAAACAGGCCTAGTGAGTAATACCCATAGTGGAATTTGCTATGATTTTCGAGTAGGACAGACAAGAACAAGTTTCCTCCTGCATAACAATAATGATAAGAGAACGCCAAAAGAAACGGGAGGTTATATTTATGCCCGGAATTCTTACCGCAATTGGCTATTTAATGAAAGAATTTTATTTATTAGTTTCTTACGTAAAAAATAATGCTTTTCCTCAGCCTTTATCCTCTCAGGATGAAAAGAAATATTTAAAGTTAATGAGTGAGGGGGACAGTGATGCTCGAAATAAGCTAATCGAGCATAATCTTCGCTTAGTTGCTCATATTGTTAAAAAATTTGAAAATACAGGTGAAGACTCAGAAGATTTAATTTCTATTGGGACAATCGGTTTAATTAAAGCAATTGAAAGCTATTCTGATGGAAAAGGAACAAAACTAGCAACTTATGCTGCACGCTGTATTGAAAATGAAATTCTCATGCATTTAAGAGCGACGAAGAAAACGAAAAAGGATGTTTCTCTTCACGATCCTATTGGTCAGGATAAAGAAGGAAATGAGATTAGTTTAATTGATGTACTAAAATCCGAATCTGAGGATGTAATTGATACCATTCAGCTTAATATGGAACTGGAAAAAGTTAAAAAATACATTGATATTCTGGATGAACGTGAAAAAGAAGTAATTGTTGGCAGGTTCGGCCTCGACTTAAAAAAAGAAAAAACACAGCGTGAAATTGCTAAGGAGTTAGGCATTTCGCGAAGTTATGTCTCTCGTATTGAAAAGCGGGCACTAATGAAAATGTTTCATGAATTTTATCGAGCGGAAAAAGAAAAGAAGTCACAATAATCGAATGATGAATATAAAAGACCTTCACGGTGCTGAAGGTCTTTTATAATACGGCCTCACATAAAGTCTTTATTTATTTTTCAAGAAATTAAAAAAAGCATAATAGATGTTTAGTCTTTGTCATACAAATATTCTCGCAGCGGTGAGTGAAAAGAATCCAATCATTAAAAAGGTTTTAACAAAAATTGGGGTAGCAGACTAATCAAAGCGGTTAATAAGAAAGGAGCCTTCTGCAAATCTTTCAGAAGGCTCCTTTCCATTTGTAGATACGTTTCCTACATCTTTTTCAGTCTCAATGGACTAATCATCAGTATAGATAATATAATCATGAGGAATGCGAAGAATACCGGTGTCACATATGGATAAGCTAAGAAGCTTAATGTGGCAATACAACCAGCGACCGTAATCGGTACACCCGTGAAATAACCGTTATTCTCACTAATGTTAAATCGTGCTAAACGAAGAGCTCCACAAGCGATATATAAAATAGTGAAAGCCGCTCCAGGAGCACCGAATTCTACTAAAATTCCGTGATATATAAGCAGAGCAGGTGCTACTCCAAATGAAATAATGTCGCACATGGAATCTAATTGTTTGCCGAGCTCTGACTCGATATTAAACCTTCGTGCAACCATGCCGTCAAAACGGTCGGCAAGTGCCGCCAGGAAAATTAAAAGTAAGCTTAAGTTTAATTGGTTGTTCATAACAGATATGATGGCAAATCCACCTAAGGATAAATTTAATAAGGTCAAAATATTAGCTGTTTGAGCTTTTAGTTTTCTGATAGTCTGGTCTATAGCGTCTAATAAAAACATTTTTTCACTCCTTTCGTAAAACTAGATTAATTAAACGCAAGTATTTATTATATAATAATATTTTAGGTGACACAAATTATGCAAGGGATTTATGAAATAATTTACAAATTGGTGGTGGGTGTTGTTTGTTTCCATTTCTTTATCGCTTTTTTATTGAACTGACGAATGGTAGGGTTACTTCAGCGTTGTTGAAAAACTTTAGTCAATCGCGCTTGAGTAAGCCTATTATTCCATTATATACAAAAGTGTTCCGGCTTGACCAGCAGGAAGCAAAAGATGACTTTGCTTCATTTGCAACTTTACATGATTTATTTATCAGAAAATTAAAGAGTGATGTAAGGCCTATTGCAGAAGGAGAACAAGCTGTTGTTAGTCCAGTTGACGGGATTTTAGAAGACTTTGGCGACATTCAGGAAGATAAAAAGATTATCGTAAAAGGGAAAACATATTCAATGGAAGAGATGCTCGGTGATCCCAAAACACTTCAAAAGTATCTAGGTGGAAAATATCTCGTGCTATACTTAAGTCCTAGTCACTATCATCGGATTCATACACCGATTTCTGGGGAAGTAACACAACGTTGGAGTTTAGGGCAGAAGTCTTATCCAGTTAATAAATGGGGGATGCTGTATGGAAAGGCCCCTTTGTCTAAAAATTATCGTATTATAACAGAACTTGATTATGGTCAAGGGTGTGTAGCGATTGTGAAAGTTGGAGCGATGTTTATTAATTCCATTGAAATTACAGATGAAGCGAAGCAATTACAAAAAGGACAAGAGTTTTCGTATTTTAGTTTTGGCTCAACTGTCGTGCTTCTTTTTGAGAAGGATAGCTTTGAGATTGATTCGGGTTTAGTTATACCAGCGAATGTTCGTATAGGAGAGAAGATTGGGTATATAAAATGACTGTATGAAACAACAGAGTGCTATAACATAGCTCAATAAAAAGAAAAAAGCTGACATACAGGTCAGCAGATCGATTCACTAATGGGAGTACAGATTTGATCTGTTAAAGATCTTCGTTGTATTTCGGCTTCGATTAAGCGAACAAACTCTGCATCTAAGTTTAATTGTCTTGCTTTGAAATATGATTCGAGTAATAAATCATCCGATAATATATGCATCATTTCGCCAATGTAGGCTGCTCACCTCCGAGTTATTAAAAATTAGAGAATGTTCTGTTTCATACAGTATGTTTTCCATTTGTTTTCGTTGGTGTATTCATACTGTATCAAAAAAGAATAAGAAGAACAATTGGTCGATTATCCACAATTACCAGTGGATAACTTGTGATTAAATTGTTTATAAAGGAAGAAAAATGAAAAGGAACAACAGGGATAATGTGGGTAACTTTATCCACAAAATATCATGTCGAGTTTTTTGTCGAAAACTTTTTGGTAGAAATAGGTAATAACCAAAGAAGCTTTGCATAATTAATGAAGTCAATTTTAAGAACCGTTAGAATTTTTTTGAAAGACGGGCGAAAATTAGATATGATGGATACGGTAAATTTTTAGGAAAACGTTGAGGTGTAACATGCTTAAATTATTTTTGCCAAGTGAACAAATAAAAAGCATTTTTGATATAACGCCGGAAGACTTGAAAAAGCGTGGGATTAAAGGGATTATTACTGATTTGGATAATACACTTGTAGAATGGGATCGTCCGAACGCTACGCAAAAGTTAATGGAATGGTTTGATCATATGCGGGAGCACGGGATTTTAGTGACGATTGTATCGAATAATAATGAACAAAGGGTACGTGCCTTTTCAGATCCTTTGCGTATTCCCTTTATTTATCGAGCAAAGAAGCCGCTAACAACGGCTTTTAAAAAAGCTTGTGTCCAAATGGGGCTTAAGCGTGAGGAAACTGTTGTCGTAGGAGACCAGCTGTTGACGGATGTGTTTGGCGGTAATCGAGGTGGGTTCCATACAATCTTAGTGATTCCTGTGTCACAGTCAGATGGGATTAATACAAAAATTAATCGCTTCTTTGAACGAAAAATTATGTCAGCGCTTAAACGAAAAGGAATGATAGAATGGGAGGAACGCAATTGAGCAATCATCAAGAGGTAGTATGCATCGGCTGTGGAGTAAAGGTCCAGACCGATTCTCCGAAAGAATTAGGCTATGCGCCAAAGTCAGCGCTTGAGAAGGAGAATATTATTTGTCAGCGCTGTTTTAAATTAAAGCATTATAATGAAGTACAAGACGTTTCGTTAACAGATGATGACTTTTTGAAAATTTTAAATAGAGTAGGCGAAACGGATTCATTGATCGTAAAAATTGTTGATATTTTTGATTTTAATGGCAGTTGGCTTCCGGGATTGCACCGTTTTGTTGGTCGGAATGATGTGTTATTAATCGGTAATAAAGTGGATTTATTGCCAAAATCGGTGAAGCATAATAAATTAATCAATTGGATGAAGCAATCTGCAAAAGAGTTAGGTCTACAGCCGGTTGATGTATTATTGGTGAGTGCGGAGAAAGGAAAATACATTGCGGAAGCTGCGGAAGCTATTGAGCATTACCGTCAAGGTCGTGATGTGTACGTTGTAGGTTGTACAAATGTCGGCAAATCTACGTTTATTAATCGCTTAATTAAACAAGTAAGTGGAGAAAGCGATATCATTACAACTTCTCATTTTCCGGGCACAACACTTGACATGATTGAAATTCCGCTAGATGATGGACAAGCGATAATTGATACACCGGGTATTATCAATCATCATCAAATGGCTCATTTTGTGGATTCACGTGATTTTAAAATCATTATGCCTAAAAAAGAAATTAAGCCAAAAGTATATCAGTTAAACGAGGAGCAGACGCTCTTTTTTGGTGGCTTAGCACGACTAGATTATGTATCGGGTGGAAGACGTGCTTTAACATGTCATTTATCAAATGAATTACATATTCATCGTACGAAATTAGAAAAAGCAGATGAATTGTATAAAAATCACGCGGGTGAATTATTAACGCCGCCGCGGCCGGAACAAATGGATGAGTTTCCAGAGCTTGTGCCGCATGAGTTTTCGTTAAAACAACCGAAAATGGATATTGTCTTCTCGGGACTTGGCTGGGTAACAGTAAATGAACCGGGAGCAAAACTTGTTGCTCACGTTCCAAAAGGAGTCAATGTTATTGTTCGTAAGTCGTTAATTTAATAGTAGGGTGATGAAGGTGAAGAAAATATATGGAGTAATCGGAGATCCTATTGCACATTCCATGTCTCCAGCTATTCATAATGATGCATTTGACCAAGAACAAATGGATGCGGTGTACCATCATTTTCATGTAACGCCGGAGTGTTTGCAGGATGCAGTAAAAGGGATGAAGGCGATTGGAGTGTCTGGCTTTAACGTCACAATTCCACATAAGACAGCTATCATTCCATTGCTGGATGAGGTGGATGAATTAGCACAAGCAATTGGTGCGGTGAATACGGTCGTCTCTCGGGATGGTCGTTATATTGGGTATAATACAGATGGGAAAGGGTTTTATAAAGCTTTAGCTGAGGAGGTCTCTGGAGATTTAGCTTCTAAAAAGGCATTAATCATCGGAGCGGGTGGTGCTGCACGCGCCATTTATTTCACCCTTGTGAAAGAAGGCGTGAAGCAAGTGGATATTGCCAACCGAACAAAGGAGAGAGCGGAGACCCTTATTTCAGAATGCCCATACGATAAACAGTCTACAGCGTTAACGATGCTTGAAGCAGAAGCGAATATTAAGGTGTACGATTTAATTATTCAAACGACATCTATTGGCATGAGTCCAAAAGTTGATGATACACCACTGGATGTTACAACTATTAAAGCTTCTGCTTTTGTAAGCGATATTATTTATAACCCGTTGAAGACAAAGATTCTTATGGAAGCAGAGCAAAATGGTGCGAAAACGCAAAATGGATTGGGAATGTTTGTGAATCAGGCAGCTCTTGCTTTTCAAATATGGACAGGCGTAATGCCCGATACATCTAGAATGGAACAGATTGTGTTAAATAAATTAGGAGGTCAGACATGCTGACAGGTAAACAAAAAAGATTTTTACGATCAAAAGCACATCACTTGAATCCTATTTTTCAAGTAGGAAAAGGTGGAGTAAATGATAATTTAATTAAACAGATTGGTGAAGCATTGGAAGCGCGTGAATTAATTAAAGTGAGCGTTCTGCAAAATTGTGAGGAAGATCGTCACGATGTGTCGGCATCCCTTGCAAAAGGTGCAAGAGCAGAGCTTGTGCAAGTTATCGGTAATACAATTGTTTTATATAAAGAATCACGAGAAAATAAGCAAATTCAATTACCATAAGGTGATTGTTATGAAGAAGATTGGAATTTTAGGCGGAACGTTTAACCCTCCGCATATTGGGCATTTAATCATTGCTAATGAAGTGTTAGATGCACTGGAATTAGATGAAATTAGATTTATGCCAAACTATGTTCCTCCTCATAAGGAGCAGACGGAAGAAGTGACCGCTTATGACCGCTTAGCGATGCTTGAGCGTGCACTTTACGATCATCCTTCTTTTATCATTGAAGGAGTAGAAATTGATAGAAAAGGTACTTCTTATACGTTTGATACGATGAAGCTGTTGACAGAACAAGAGCCGGACGCGTCGTTCTATTTTATTATTGGTGCGGATATGATTGAGTACTTACCTAAGTGGCATCGAATTGATGAACTGCTTCAGCTTGTTCACTTCGTTGGTGTGAAGAGACCCAATTATAATGAAGAGACAGAGTATCCGATTATTATGGTGGATGTTCCTCAAATGTTCATCTCGTCTTCCGTGATTCGACGGAAGCTGCGGACAGGAAAAACTGTTAAATATTTAATTCCTGATTCTGTCGTAAACTATATAAAAGGGAATGGTTTATATGAATCGAAATGAAGCTTTACAACTTGTGAAAGCACAGCTGACTGAAAAGCGGTATGTGCATACATTGGGGGTAGCGGAATCAGCCGTAGAGCTTGCTGAACGCTATGGAGCAGATGTAAAAAAGGCAGAGCTTGCCGCCATTTTTCATGATTATGCGAAATTTCGTCCGAAAGAGGAAATGAAGCAAATTATTATGGAGCAAAATATAACAAAAGACTTATTAGAGTATCATTCGGAGTTATGGCATGCACCAGTTGGCGCGTATCTTGTTGAACAGGAAGCAGGCATTACAGACCAAGAAATTTTAGATGCCATTGCTTACCATACATCGGGTCGAATTGGAATGACGCTGCTGGATAAAGTTGTGTATTTAGCGGATTATATTGAGCCAGGTCGCTCGTTTCCAGGTGTAGAGGAAGTGCGGAAATTGGCTGAACAAAATCTCGATGCAGCTGTCATTCAGGCTGTTCGAAATACAATTAATTTTTTAATGATGAAAAAGCAAGTAATTTATCCAGCTACATTTCATACGTATAATGACCTCATTAAGAATTTGAAGGAGAAGATGTAATGACTGAAAGAGAACTTCTAGTATTAGCAGCAAAAGCAGCAGATGATAAAAGGGCAGAGGATATTGTTGCCTTAAATGTGCAAGGAATTTCTTTAATCGCTGATTATTTCCTTATTTGTCATGGTAACTCAGAGAAGCAAGTTCAAGCCGTTGCGCGTGAAATGAAAGAAAAGGCTGAAGAAGCAGGCGTGAATGTAAAGCGACTTGAAGGGTTTGATGAAGCGAAATGGGTATTAGTGGATATGGGAGATGTGGTGGCTCATATTTTCCATCGTGATGAAAGACTGTACTACAATCTTGAACGTTTATGGGGAGATGCCCCTCGAGAAGATGTGCAAAGTGAATTAATGCCATGAGCTATGAACGCTTTGCTTACGTATACGATGAGCTGATGAAAGATGCTCCGTATGAAAAGTGGCTTGCGTTGTTAACGGCAAAGCTTGAGCAATATGGAGTTCAGGGGAAACGGCTGTTAGATCTTGCTTGTGGAACGGGAGAGATGACTATTGAGTTGGCACGAAATGGCTTTCATGTAACGGGTGTTGACTTATCTGATGAAATGCTCCTGGTGGCTCAAGAGAAAGCGTCTAAGCAAGGGGTATCCATTCCGTTTTATCAGCAAAACATGGCCGAACTTGAAGGATTGGGCAGTTATGACTGTATCACCATTTTTTGTGATTCACTGAACTATCTTAAAACGGAAAACGAGGTCCTTCAAACGTTTCGCGGTGTATATCACCACTTACGTAAGGGTGGCTTGCTATTGTTTGATGTGCATTCGATTTATAAAATGGAACATATTTTTCATAATAATACGTTTGCAGTTAATGAAGAAGAAGTAGCCTATATTTGGAGTTGCTTTCCCGGAGAGGCTCCATATAGCGTTGAACATGATTTGAGTTTTTTTGTACAGGATGCGGAAAGTGGATTGTATGAACGTTTTGATGAGTTTCATTACCAGCGTACGTATATGCCTTCTCAATATAAAGACTGGCTAGAAGAGGTGGGCTTTGAAGTGCTGGAGATTCTTGCTGATTTTGAGGAAGCGCCTGTAGAAGATCAAGCGGAGCGTATTTTATTTGTAGTAAGAAAATGAAACGGAGACTGACTAAATTTAGTCAGTCTCTTTTCTTAGGAGAAAAACTTTTTTAAAATGAGGGCAGGAGTTCGTCAGTTAGTTGCGAATATTATAATCATATCGAAATTGTTTTTCGATTTCCTCGATGTCTTCATCAAATTTCTCGTGCGTTGCTTTAAATAATTGACCAAGTACCTCGTGTAGTTTTGCTGCCTCTAACACTTTAATCCCTTCGCCTGTAATTCCCCCTTTTACACTCACTTTTTCTTGTAAAGTAGGTAATGTGTAAATTCCTTTACTTAATAAATCTCCAAGCCCGATTAACATTTTTTCTGTTAAAATCGTTGCTGTTTTTCTGTCAATTTCCGTTGATTGGCAAGCAGCGTCAATAAACGATTGTGCGAAAAAACTGAAAAAAGCTGGTCCACAACTAACGATATCCGAGCTAACTCTTGTAATATCATTGTTAATGACAACGGGTGTCGAAATCTTTCTTGCTAGTTCATGTAAATAACTCCTCCACTTTGGCAAACAAGCTTTACTATAGCTTAATAGAGAAACTCCAGAGCAAGCTCGATTAGTGATACTTGGGATAAAACGCGCGCATGAACAAGGAACTTCATGTTCAAGCTGAGCGACCGAGAGTGGACTTGTAATAGAAACAAGTAGTTGGTCTTTGTTTATATATGGTTTAATGACCTGTAATAGGTTGTGAATTTGTAAAGGTTTTACACATATGAAGATGACATCTGCTCGTTTTGCTATATCTACAGCTGTTTCGGTGACTTCGATACAGGCATATTTTTCTTGCAGCGCTAAAGCTTTGGAGAGTGTACGATTTGTAATAAGTAAATTGGCAGGCTCTAATGTCTTGGTTTCCAGCCATGCTTCGATTAAGATCGTCCCCATGTTTCCAGTTCCTATGACACCGATTTTCATACTTTCAACTCCCCTCACGTAAAGCGGAACCACTTCTAAACACTATGTAAAATCTGCTTGTATTATTCCGAATATCCATTTTTATAAGGAGAGATAACCTATGGATCTGTTCAGAAAAAAGAAAATGGCGGTTATTTCAGTTGTCATCTTAATTAGTTTTATAAGTTGTTTGATGTTCTTTTTCTCATCGAAACCGCAGGAAGCAGAGCAAGAAAAGATGTTTGTTGAACTGGAGCAACAAGAAGAGCAAGAGGTTGCTCCAGAAATAGATGAGCCAGCCGTTATAAAGGTTGATGTAAAGGGAGCTGTTCAAAGTCCAGGTGTATTTATTGCCGAACCAGGTGATCGAGTAATTGATGTGATTGAAGCGGCAGGTAATTTTAAGAAAGACGCCGATTTAGATAAGGTAAATCTTGCCCAACTCGTAGAAGATCAAATGGTGATTTATGTACCTGCTATAGGAGAAGAAGATATAGGTTTGCCAGAGAGCATAGATGTAATAGGCGGGGGAGCGAAAACAGTGTCAGGTAATGGGGGAACGGATGGTGATAAAGTAAACTTAAATACAGCCACGAAGGAAGAACTAGAGACATTGTCGGGTATAGGTCCAGCAAAATCAACAGCCATTATTGAATATCGAGAAAAAACGGGGAAGTTTGAACAAATTGAAGACTTAAAAAATATTTCAGGAATCGGGGATAAAACATTTGAAAAGCTACAAGATTCGATTACTGTCAAGTAAATGGACTACCCAAATAGACGGGAAGAGAGTAAAATTGAGAGAAAAGATAGTTGGTTAAGGGGAGAACATCATGAATCGAATTAGTTGGGATCAATATTTTATGGCACAAAGTCATTTATTAGCGTTAAGAAGCACATGTACTCGATTAGCGGTTGGCGCAACAATTGTTCGAGATAATCGCATTATTGCGGGGGGGTACAATGGTTCTATTGCTGGTGGGACACATTGTATTGATGATGGCTGTTATGTAATCGATAACCACTGTGTGCGTACGATTCATGCAGAAATGAACGCGATTATTCAATGTGCGAAATTTGGGGTACCGACAGCAAACGCTGAAATTTATGTCACGCATTTTCCTTGTTTACAATGCTGCAAGTCGATTATTCAAGCCGGTATTCAAGCTGTTTATTATGCCGAAGATTATAAAAATCACCCATATGCGATTGAATTATTTGAACAAGCGGGCGTGAAGATGGAAAAAGTTAAAATGATTCAGCCGATTGATGTGTACGGCAAACAAAAACAGGACTTTGTCGATTCTCTATTACAGCAATTAGAAGCAACGGGTGTTGACCAAGAAGAGCTGAGCAAGCTGCAACAAAAAGCGTACCAATTATTTAATGATTAAATAGGAGGTTTGCATGCCGACACACATCCTCTTTTTAGCCGTTTCTGCCACTTTAGGCGTTGCGGCTCATTCTTCTTTTCAAGTGAAGTTTATCCTCTATATTCTCCTCTTTTTTTGTTTTCTTTACTATCGTTTTAACGGACAGTTAAACATTTTATTGATGAACGGAGTCACCTTGTTAGTATTTTACATGGCAGCCTACTTATCAGATGTGTACCATCAAACAGGATATACAGGTGAGGAGTCGAGCTTTGAGATTACGTTTAGTACCCAGCCGAGTGTAGACGGTAATCTGTTAAAAGCCGCTGTGACGACGAGTACAAAGGAAATTCTCCAGTTACGTTATACCATTCCCTCTGAAATGGAAAAGAAAGCGATTGAAACTAATCTGCAAATTGGTTTGATTTGTCCTGCAACCGGGTCATTACTTGAGCCAGAGAAAAATCGAAATGAAAATAGCTTTAATTATAAACGTTATTTACAACAACAGCATATTTATTGGATTTTAGAAGCGAATTCTATTGTCTGGGCGGATTGTCGTGTAGGAAAAAAATCGATTGTTACAACACTTCAACAGGTGCGGCAAGCGGGCATTACTTATGTGAATGTCCATTTTCCATCTGAAGCGGGCAGCTTTGTTAATGCTCTTTTATTTGGAGATCAAACGTATATTAGTGAAGAGATATTAACGAATTATCAACGACTTGGAATTGTTCATCTGCTTGCGATATCTGGTTTGCATGTCAGCTTTTTAACAGGGCTGCTGTTTTATGGAGGGATTCGAATTGGCATAACTCGTGAGAAAATGATGATGGTCATTCTAGTATGTTTACCCATGTACGCGATTTTATCTGGAGCAGCTCCTTCTGTGTTACGAGCCTGTTGTATGGCTATGTTATTTTTTTTGCTCCTTTTGTGGAAAAAGAAGGTGTCAGCTAGTGGGACGATTGGAGTTGTCTATTTACTGCTGCTATTCGTTCAGCCTTCTATGCTCTATAATATCGGCTTTCAGCTTTCATTTGCAGTAACGTTAGCCATTATTATGTCGCTTACGATTGTTCAAAGCTATCCGCAAAAAACGATGCAGCTTCTTATTGTTAGTATTGTGTGCCAATTAGCAGCTGTCCCTATTTTGCTCTATCACTTTTATGAAGTGTCTGTTCTCGGGGTATTGTTGAATGTGCTTTATGTTCCTTTGTATTCCGCCTTTTTGCTCCCCTTTTCTTTAGTTGCTTTTTTTACACACCTTATTTTCCCCTCCATTGGTCAACTGATGATAGCCTTATTAGACCAAATTTTTCTTCTCTGTAATGAGTTGGCTGCCTGTATCTCTCGTTTACCACTGGCGTCGATTGTTTTTGGAAAACCTTTTCCTATTATTATGCTTCTGCTTGTTTTCGTCGTTATTTCCTTATTTATTCAATGGGAATCCGCTTCTTTATTTAAAAAGAAAATATCGATAGTGGTTTTAGTATGTATTTTATTCTTTCAATATCATATTCAGAAATTGAATCCTTATGGTGAAGTTGTATTTATTGATATTGGTCAAGGTGATGCAATCTTGATTAAGCTTCCATTTAACCAAGGTAATTATTTAATTGATACAGGTGGAGTGATTACGTTCCCGGTGGCAGAATGGCAAAAGAAGCGTAAAACATATAACACAGGCGAAGATGTTATTCTTCCGTTTTTGAAAAGTAAAGGGATTCATGAAATCGATAAGCTGATTTTAACCCATCCTGATGCCGATCATATTGGAGGTGCAGCAGAAATAATTGAACATTTTAACGTGAAGGAGGTAGTAATTGGAGAAGGCAGTGAGAGCATGTATCGGGATAAGGAATGGATTAAATGGGCATTAGCCAAACATATTCCGATTTCTACAGTGAAAAGGGGGGATAGTTGGTCGGTTGCTGGTGCTCAATTTTATATTTTACACCCTTATCAAAAGGACGAAGATGTGAATGAATCATCTATTGTATTAGCTGCCAAAATGGGCGGGTTAATGTGGTTACTGACGGGAGATGCAGGAGAGGGTACGGAACAAGAACTATTGAGGGCTTTTCCAGGTCTTCGAGTGGATATTTTAAAAGCAGGTCATCATGGTAGTAAAACATCTTCGTCAAAAGTTTTTTTGGAGAAGGTTCAACCCAAAGTGGCGATTATTTCAGCTGGGAAAGAGAATCGGTACGGACATCCGCACCATCAAGTAATAGAGGAGATGGAAGCATTACACGTGACGATACTGCGAACAGATCAAAAGGGCGCTATATCTTATAAATATCGTCATGAATCAGGAACCTTTCAAACCGTCTTGCCATAGGATGTATCGAGCTGTTCTAACAGAAGAGCAGGCGGGGTCAGCTATAAAAAAGAGACTGCCAGTGCAGCCTCCGCATCATGAGTCGAGTGTGCTAGGAGAATACTTAAGATCCGATAGCTTGGATAACAACAGCAATGATGAACATAGTAGCAAAAAATCCAAATGAAACAACGAAACCGATTGCAGAATCAGCTACATCGTCCGTTTTTGATTGGACGTCCTTTTCAAATTCGTTCATTGTCCATCCCTCCTATTTATGGTAATAGTATAAAACATTTCTAAAAATAAATCTACATGGCACAACCTCGATTTCCTATACTGACAAGAGTTGTCACAAATAGTTTGAATGTGTACGGTCAAAATAAATGTACAAACAAGACAGCTTCACCTTTCGCTTTAACCGCTGGATAGGAAAGTAACCCGGGCCTTTCTTAACAGCGTTAATATAGATTGGGCAAACGGCTCTGATGGCAGAGCCGTTCCCTTATAGCTTGTCAAATCGCTCTTTCAGCTATACCATAAGGAATAGAATACATATAGAAAAGCGGAATGCCTTGTCAGTTAGGCGTTAGAGCTAGATATAGAAAAGCGAGGACGAGTTCTATTGGTATTAGACGTTTGGAAGAATATAAAAAAAGGGCAATTTTCTCCTGTTTATCTTCTGTATGGAACAGAGGCGTATTTAATAAATGAAACGAAGCAATTATTGCTTGAACACGCATTGCATGAGGATGAGATTGATTTCAACTTTTCACAATTTGATTTGGAGGAAACGCCGATAGAAACAGCTCTTGAGGATGTAGAGACGCTCCCCTTTATGGGAGAGAGGCGTCTTGTTTTCATGCAAAATCCTTTTTTTCTTACAGCAGAAAAGACAAAGTCTAAAGTGGAGCATAACGTGAAGCGGTTAGAAGCGTATTTAGCAGACCCTGCTCCGTATTCCATTGTTGTTTTTACAGCACCGTATGAAAAACTTGATGAACGGAAGAAAATTACGAAAGAATTAAAGCGGAAAGCAACTGTTGTAGAGGCGAAAAAATTAAACGAACATGAATTAAAAAAATGGATTCGGGAACGAACAACTGCAGCTCATGTTGAAATGGAAGAAGCGGCAATTGAACGATTGCTAGAGCTCGCAGGAACAAACTTAATGATGCTTACGAATGAAATTGATAAATTAGTACTATATGTGGAAGGGACGAATCGAATTAACCAAGATATTGTTGAGGAATTAGTCGCTAAATCGTTAGAACAAAATATTTTTACCCTTGTGGATTCAGTGTTGCAGCGAAATGTAGAACGCATGATGACAATTTACCGTGACTTAATGAGACAAAATGAGGAACCGATTAAAATTTTAAGTGTGATGGCTGGACAAGTTCGTTTGATGTATCAAGTAAAAGAGCTTTCACGCCAAGGGTACAGTCAGCAAAAAATAGCGACTGTATTAAAGGTGCATCCGTTTCGGGTAAAATTAGCGCAGGAAAAAGTCAATCAATTTCATGAGGAAGAGTTATTACAGTTGATTCGGGAGCTTGCTGATGCGGATTATAAGATGAAAACGGGGCAGGGAGATAAAGTCATGACACTTGAACTATTGCTCTTAAAAATGAAAAGGTAATGAATGATTATGGTTTTTTTCATATAGGAGACAAGCGATGTGCGGCTCATTTTAGTACGGCTGAAATGAGCCGCACATCGCTTGATTTGGGTTTGCAAAGAAAAAAGCACCTTGATATTCAAGGTGCTTTAATTTCTTATTTCATTACGCGTTTAGAGCGTTAAGTCTTTTCGCTAAACGAGATTTTTTACGGGCTGCCGCATTTTTATGGATTAATCCTTTAGATGCAGCTTTATCTAATTTCTTAGACGCCGTTAATAAAGCTTCTTTAGCAGCTTCAACGCTTTCACCAGCTAGTGCAACTTCAGCAGTTTTCACAGCAGTACGCATAGTAGATTTTACTGTAGCGTTATGAGCGCGGTTTTTATCGTTTACTTTTACGCGTTTAATAGCAGATTTAATGTTTGGCATTCCGTTCACCTCCTACACAGAAATCGAGATTATATGAACTCGACTTTTCAAATCCATACCAAATAGCACAAGTGATATTGTATCAGAATGTACTACATTATGCAATACTCAGATTGAGAATCGAAAAGGAATTATAGTATCCAAAAAGATTTATCTCGTTATAGATGATTGTACCAAAAAAATGAATAATACAAAAGATAAATCGGGCACAATGTTTATAGAGATGATGGAAAATACTAGAGTGAATAAAGCAACACGAGGAGGAAGTCATGAAAAATGAACTAGATTTAAGTCAATACAGTGTGCGAACAGATTTAGCAATTGAAGCCCGTGAACTAGCGCTTGAACATAAAGGGGTTGAAGGAGAAAGAAATATTTCACAAATAGAAGGCGTCATTATTAAGGAAAGAGAAATTGATGATATAAAAGTGGCATTAGTAGAAGTGACAGAAGCAGGGGAGAAGGAAATTGGTAAGAAAAAGGGGAGTTATCTAACAATTGAAGTACAAGGTATTCGTGAGCAAAATACAGAAGTTCAACAAAAGGTTGAAAAAGTATTAGCGACTGAATTTTCTCATTTTTTAACAAGGAATAATATTTCGAAAGAGAGCAGCTGTCTAGTTGTAGGACTTGGAAATTGGAATGTGACGCCGGATGCACTAGGGCCGGCAGTTGTTGAGAATCTAGTAATAACGCGGCATTTATTTGAGTTGCAGCCGCATGCTGTAGAAGAAGGTTTTCGTTCAGTCAGCGCAATCTCTCCGGGAGTTATGGGGATTACGGGCATTGAGACGAGCGATATTATTCTTGGTGTGATTGAAAAAAGTAAGCCTGACTTTCTCATTGTTATTGATGCACTAGCAGCTCGTTCTATTGAAAGAGTAAACTCAACAATTCAAATTTCAGATACTGGCATTCACCCTGGCTCCGGTGTAGGTAATAAGCGGAAGGAATTGAGTCAGGAAACACTTGGTATTCCTGTCATTGCAATAGGCATTCCAACTGTGGTCGATGCCGTTTCTATTACGAACGATGCAATTGATTTTATTTTAAAGCATTTTGGCAAAGAGTTAAAAGAAGGAGATCGTCCATCCCGTTCGCTTGCACCAGCGGGTTTTAGCTTTGGTAAACGAAAGAAACTGACGGAGGAAGATTTACCAGGTGAACAAGAACGTCAAACATTTTTAGGGATTGTCGGCGGCCTGTCGGATGAAGAAAAACGAAAACTCATTTACGAAGTGTTGTCACCTATTGGTCATAATTTAATGGTTACTCCAAAGGAAGTGGATGTATTTATAGAAGATATGGCTAATTTAATTGCCAACGGTTTAAATGCAGCGTTGCATGAATCTGTGAATCAAGACAATGCAGGTTATTATACACGTTGAATCTATTTTTTTGTCGAACTCGAGGCGCCGTCTGTTCAAGGCCGGCGTCAATCGCTTCGGAAGGCAAAGAATATCTGCTAGCCGCGTGCCTCATGCTTGTTGCCGATAAGTGAGCGTCTTACGCTTTTCTAATCTGCCGAAAAATGGTGTTCTACCCTCTCTAGTAAAATCATATTTATGAAGTAGCAAGCGATAGAGAGGGTGAAAGAATGAAAAGAAGATATTCGACAGAAATCATTACCGTGATTCATGGTTCAACAATTATAAAAAGCTTTCTCATTGTCTTTTTCTTACTTCTTTTTGTCTTTTCCTTAAGTGCGGTGATGACTTCGTTAAAGCCGGAATATCGACTATCCTCGAAGTCTGTTCATACTGTCACCAATCAGTTTACCGGTAAAATGTTATTTTCCTTATTGGCGAATGAGAATCATTACTTTTTTTCTGTGTTACCGAAGGAAAAAGAATCATCAGGTCTTTCTAAGGGCTTGTTAAAACTATCCACGAATATTTCCCTTGATGATCCACGAAGCTTGCTTGGACGAGAATTGCCAGGCTTCTCTATTTTTGATAATGAAATTTTAGTAGCAGGTGAAGGAACGGATTATACAAATATGCCGTACGAATCGTCTCCTCCTATTGATGTCTTGAATGAAGAGAGAGATGCGGACTTGCAAAATGTCGATGGAATCAAAGAGCCGCAAGCAGATACGAAAGAAACACCTGCTCAGACGACCAAAGGTAGAAAGGTTGTTCATATTTATCAAAGTCATAACAGGGAATCGTTTTTACCTTATTTGAAAGGAGTTACGGATCCTAATTTAGCTCACCATTCTCAAATTAATATTACAAAGCTGGGGACGAAATTACAGGCCGATTTAGTGGACAAGGGAGTCGGGGCTTTCCATGATACAACGGATATTATGGCTAATTTAAATAAAAAGGGTCTGACGTATCCTAAATCCTATCAAGAATCGCGACTAGCCATTCAAGCAGCTAAAGCAGAAAATAAAGATCTAGAATACTTTATCGATATTCATCGAGATTCCCGTAGAAAGAAAGATACGACCGTTACTTTAAACGGAAAATTGTATGCCAAAATCGCCTTTGTTGTGGGGCGGAACAATCCAAATTATGAAAAAAACGCAGCGCTTGCAACAAAACTTCATAACGCGTTGCAAAAAAAATATCCAGGAATCTCTCGGGGGGTTATGAAACAAGGCGGTGCTGGGCATAACGGAGTATATAACCAAGATATTTCTTCAAATGCAATGCTGATTGAAATAGGCGGAGTAGATAATACATTTGAAGAGATGTATTTAACAGTAGATGCTTTTGCGGATGTATTTAGTGAATATTATTGGGAGGCAAAAGCGGTGGATAATGTGAAAGGTGATTCAGAAGCGCAGTAACAGAAAGGAGCTCCACTCATGGTTCGATTTACATTAAAATGTACGTTTGTCCTACTTGTCTTATTTTTAGGTGTCCTAATTGGCATGCAGACAGCAAACGATGGGATTAAGAAAATGAAAGGATACGATGATCCTGCGTTGGCAAGTGCTTTTGAAGTAAATCAATCCGACCAAGGTGAGATGGAGGCATCGGTTCTTGGTGAAAAAGTAACAAGTCATGATTTAGAAAAGAAAAAGGAACGATTAGAAGAAATGAAAGCTTATAATGTCTTTTCTACAATTGGCAAAAAGCTTGGAGACGCTTTAACAAGTTTTGTAAACAGCATAATCGATTTGCTGTAAGGGAGCATAAAAGAAAATGATATCTAAAAAACGAGCATTCCGCATAAACTGTAGAGATTCAAGCTGAATTCAACAATCCCCCATGTTGAGTTCGGCTTTTTTTAATGACTTTATTATATTTTTAATTCACCATGTTCTATTACACAGATTTATTTAGAGGTAAAGGGGGATTTTATTAGCAACTCGACAAATTTCTTCAAGAAGAGGAGTTGTTGTCACTCTTTTATTGAATCTTGCATTTTCTATTGATATAATTAAAATTAGTGTATTGTGTCGATAAGTAGGAGTGAAACGTTATGAATAGAGAAGAGAAATTAAAAAGACAATCGAAAATTCGTAACTTTTCCATCATTGCTCACATTGACCATGGTAAATCAACTTTGGCGGATCGTATTTTAGAAAAAACGAACGCATTGCAGCAACGCGAGATGAAGAATCAGTTGCTAGATTCTATGGATTTAGAGCGTGAACGGGGAATTACGATTAAATTGAATGCTGTTCAATTAAAATATAGAGCGAAAGATGGCGAAGAGTATATTTTCCATCTAATTGATACACCGGGACATGTCGATTTCACCTATGAGGTATCGCGAAGCCTAGCTGCATGCGAAGGAGCGATTCTTGTTGTGGATGCGGCTCAGGGAATTGAAGCGCAAACATTAGCGAATGTATATTTGGCGCTCGATAATAACCTTGAAATCCTTCCGATTATTAATAAAATTGATTTACCAAGTGCTGACCCAGAGCGAGTTCGTAATGAAATTGAAGAAGTGATTGGTTTAGACGCTTCTAATGCGGTCCTAGCTTCGGCAAAAGCGGGTATCGGAATTGAAGATATTTTAGAGCAAGTTGTTGAATTAGTTCCACCGCCACAAGGCGATCCTGATGCTCCGTTAAAGGCACTTATTTTTGACTCGTTATTCGATGCGTATCGTGGGGTTGTCGCCTATATTCGAGTTGTTGAAGGCTCTGTTAAAGTGGGCGATAAAATTAAAATGATGTCTACAGGAAAAGAGTTTGACGTAACAGAAGTCGGTGTATTCAATCCTAAAGCTCAGCTTCTTGATGAGTTAAACGTTGGGGATGTAGGGTTTTTAACCGCTTCGATTAAAAATGTGAGTGACACAACAGTCGGGGATACAATTACAAGTGCGAAGAATCCAGCGAGTGAGCCTTTAGCTGGCTACCGTAAAATGAATCCGATGGTATATTGTGGTTTATATCCAATTGATGCATCGAAATTTAATGATTTACGTGATGCACTAGAAAAATTAGAATTAAATGATTCAGCGCTGCAGTTCGAACCAGAGACATCACAAGCGTTAGGTTTCGGCTTCCGCTGTGGTTTCCTAGGACTTCTTCATATGGAGATTATCCAAGAGCGAATTGAACGTGAATTCAAAATCGATTTGATTACAACAGCACCAAGTGTTATTTACGATGTTATCAGAACAGATGGTACACTGGTGAAAGTGGATAATCCTTCTAATATGCCAGATCCTCAGAAAATCGAGCGTGTGGAAGAGCCGTACGTGAAGGCTACGATGATGGCACCGACAGAGTTTGTAGGAGCTATTATGGAGATTTGTCAAAACAAACGAGGAAATTTCATTGATATGCAATACATTGACGAAACACGTGTGAGCATTCATTATGAAATTCCACTATCGGAAATCGTCTATGACTTCTTCGATCAATTGAAGTCGAACACAAGAGGGTATGCGTCATTTGACTATGAATTAATTGGTTATCAGCCTTCGAAGCTTGTGAAGATGGATATTTTATTAAATGGTGAAACAGTCGATGCTCTAAGCTTTATCGTGCATAAAGATTTTGCGTATGAACGTGGTAAGGTCATTGTAGATAAGCTGAAAACGTTAATTCCAAGACAGCAATTTGAAGTGCCGATTCAAGCGGCAATTGGACAAAAAATCATTGCCCGTTCAACAATTAGTGCGATGCGTAAAAACGTATTGGCGAAATGTTACGGCGGCGATATTTCTCGTAAGCGTAAATTGTTAGAAAAGCAAAAAGAAGGTAAAAAGCGGATGAAGCAAGTAGGTTCTGTTGAAGTACCGCAAGAAGCCTTCATGGCTGTATTAAAGATGGATGATACGACTCCAAAAAAATAAATGATAGATAGAAAAAAGAGGATAGATTCGGTTCTAGCCTCTTTTTTCTATCCGAACATGATAAAGGTAGTGAACATAATGATTAAGAGTGCTTATATTCATATTCCGTTTTGTGAGCATATATGCCACTACTGCGACTTTAATAAAGTGTTTTTACAAGGTCAGCCGGTAGATGAATATATACAGATGTTAAAGGAAGAAATGAGGTTTCAGCTTGCGGCATATCCTACAGATGAATTAAAGACGATTTTTGTTGGTGGAGGTACTCCGACTTCGCTTAACGAAAAACAACTAGCGATTCTTTGTGAAACGATTGATGAGATGCTGCCGCTAAACAAACAATTTGGAGAATATACATTTGAAGCAAACCCTGGAGATTTATCAAGAGAGAAGTTGGAGATTTTATATAACGCTGGAGTGAATCGTCTCAGTTTTGGGGTGCAAAGCTTCAATGATCAACTATTGCAGAAAATTGGTCGTACACATCGTGCTGCTGATGTGTATGAAACGATTGAACTTGCTCAAAAAGTGGGATTCTCGAATATTAGTATCGATTTAATTTATGGATTGCCGGGACAAATGATGGAAGATTTTCAAGATACGCTGGACCGAGCGTTAGCTCTTGATTTACCTCATTATTCTAGCTATTCCTTAATTGTTGAACCCAAGACGGTTTTCTATAATCTAATGCAAAAAGGGAGGTTAAATCTGCCTCCGCAGGAACTTGAGGCATCCATGTATGAGCGAGTGATGGAAGTGATGGAACGTCATGGATTGCATCAATATGAAATTAGCAATTTTGCTAAAACTGGTTTTGAAAGTCAGCATAATTTAACCTATTGGAACAATGCTGAATACTACGGGATTGGTGCGGGTGCACATGGATATACGCAAGGAAAAAGGATAGCCAATTACGGTCCATTGAAGAAGTATATAACACCCCTTCAAGCAGGTAAGCTTCCTGTTTTAGAGGAGCATCTGGTTTCATTAGGTGAACAAATGGAAGAGGAAATGTTTTTAGGATTAAGAAAAACAGAAGGTGTTGCACTTGAGAAATTTAAAGAGAAGTATTTTGTCGAAATGAAAGAGGTTTTCTCGCAACCCCTTAAACAGCAAGTGGAGAAAGGGCTGCTCACTATTGAGGATGGCTTCGTTCAGTTGACGAAACAAGGCAGGCTACTTGGGAATGAAGTATTCCAGGCTTTTTTAGGAATTGTTGAAAATTCCTAATCGAATTTATCTCGCACTAAACGGTTTTTTTTCGTTGACATCAATAGCTTCATTTGATAATTTATTAATATATTAGCACTCATTGATGTAGAGTGCTAACAGAGGTGATCATATATGCTAACTGATCGTCAATTATTAATTTTACAGGTAATTATCGAAGATTTTATCCAATCTGCGCAACCAGTTGGGTCGAGAAGTTTGTCGAAAAAAGAAGAAATTTCTTTTAGCTCAGCGACGATTCGTAATGAGATGTCCGACCTTGAGGAACTAGGGTTTATCGAAAAAACACATACGTCTTCAGGGCGTGTGCCATCTGAATTAGGGTACCGTTACTATGTGGATCATCTACTTTCACCTCAAGTGTTAAAGAAAAATGAGATGCAGCTGTTAAAGTCTGTTTACGCTGAACGTATTTATGAGCTGGAAAAGGTCGTTCAAAAAGCGGCGAAGATTCTTTCTGAATTGACGAATTATACGGCCATTGTTCTCGGTCCGAAAGTAAAGGATCATAGACTTAAAAAAATCGAAATTGTCCCTTTGAATTCAGAAACAGCTATTGCCATTATTATTACAGATACAGGGCATGTTGAAAATCAGCTAATTACTTTACCATCATCGATTGATATGAGTGAAATCGAGAAGATGGCTAATATTTTGAATGATCGTTTAACAGGTGCTTCTATGTCTGATTTAAAAGATAAGATTTATAAAGAAGTGGCTGTTTTGCTAAGTCAACATATTCGTAACTACGGAGCACTTGTATCTACCCTTGCGGAGTCTTTAACATCGACAAAGCCTGAAAAGCTATTTTTCGGCGGGAAAACGAATATGCTTCGACAGCCAGAATTTCATGATGTTCATAAAATTCATTCGTTGATGTCCATGATTGAGCAAGAACAAGGGTTTTACGAGTTGTTTAAACAAAATCCAGCAGGCATTAATGTTAAAATCGGACGTGAGAATCAAATATCGGCTCTTGAGGATTGTAGTTTAATTACAGCAACTTATTCCATTGGAGCGGATCAAGTAGGTACTTTGGCTATTTTAGGGCCGACACGAATGGAATATTCGAGGGTCATATCCTTGCTATCTACGTTTTCTACTGATTTAACTGCTTTGCTTACAAAGTTGTATCAAAAACCATAACAACGGCAATATTGATAGAGGGCAAGAGGGGATTTGTGCCCTCTATGATTGCGCGATTTGAAACATGTAAATACTCTTTTAGGGAGGTGAAATTTGTGACAGAAAACAAAAATAATGAGCAAACGATAGAAAAAGAAGCAGCTGAAGAAACAGTTGTTGAGGAGATTTTTGCTGAAGAGGCAGAACAAACTCCTGAGGAAACGGAAGTAGATGAACTTCAAGCTGCACAACAAAAAATCGCTGAACTAGAAGCTAAGATCGAAGAAATGGATAACCGTTATCTTCGTCTTCAAGCGGATTTTGATAATTCACGCCGTCGTGCCAAGTTAGATATGGAAGCGGCTCAAAAATATAGAGTTCAAAGTCTTGCTACAGATTTACTGCAAGCTCTTGATAACTTTGAAAGAGCGACAAAAATTGAAGCAGACAATGAACAAACAAAGTCTTTACTTCAAGGTGTAGAAATGATTTATAACGGAATTGTTGAAGCGTTGAAAAAAGAAGGCGTTGAGGCGATTGAAGCTGTCGGTCAAGAGTTTGATCCACACTTACACCAAGCTGTTATGCAAGTTCAGGATGAAAACTTTGGTTCTAATATTGTTGTAGAAGAGTTCCAAAAAGGATATAAACTGAAAGACCGCGTCATTCGTCCAGCGATGGTAAAAGTAAACGAATAAACGCTTACATATAGTAGGAGGTAATAAAAATGAGCAAGATTATTGGTATTGACTTAGGTACAACAAACTCATGTGTATCTGTACTCGAAGGTGGAGAACCGAAAGTAATTCCAAACCCGGAAGGTAACCGTACTACTCCATCTGTTGTTTCATTTAAAAATGGTGAAAGACAAGTTGGGGAAGTAGCGAAACGTCAAGCAATTACAAACCCAAATACGATTATCTCTATTAAACGTCATATGGGTACAAACCATAAAGTAACAATTGAAGGAAAAGAATACTCTCCGCAAGAAGTATCTGCAATCATCCTTCAATATTTAAAATCTTATGCAGAAGAGTATCTTGGTGAAAAAGTAACGAAAGCGGTTATTACAGTACCTGCATACTTTAACGATGCTGAGCGCCAAGCAACTAAAGATGCTGGTCAAATTGCTGGTCTTGAAGTAGAACGTATTATTAACGAGCCAACAGCTGCTGCTCTTGCATACGGTTTAGATAAAACGGATGAAGATCAAACGATTCTTGTATTTGACCTTGGTGGTGGTACGTTTGACGTATCTATCATGGAACTTGGCGATGGTGTATTTGAAGTTAAGTCAACTGCCGGTGATAACCGTCTAGGTGGGGATGACTTTGACCAAGTAATTATCGACTACTTAGTAGCTGAATTTAAAAAGGAAAATG
This sequence comes from Peribacillus sp. Hz7, assembly GCF_042136355.1. Lineage (NCBI taxonomy): Bacteria > Bacillati > Bacillota > Bacilli > Caryophanales > Bacillaceae > Peribacillus > Peribacillus sp. Hz7. The sequence goes on along the minus strand of NZ_JBHHJV010000010.1, from coordinate 53,968 downwards.
GAATCGATCTTTCACAAGACAAAATGGCTGTTCAACGCTTGAAAGATGCAGCTGAAAAAGCGAAGAAAGATCTTTCTGGTGTAGCTTCTACACAAATTTCATTACCATTTATTACAGCAGGAGAAGCTGGTCCACTTCACTTAGAAGTAACGTTAACTAGAGCGAAATTCGATGAATTATCTGCTGGATTAGTAGAGCGTACAATGGGACCAACTCGTCAAGCATTAAAAGATGCTGGTCTTTCTGCATCTGAAATCGATAAAGTGATTCTTGTTGGTGGATCAACACGTATCCCTGCTGTACAAGAAGCCATCAAAAAAGAATTAGGTCAAGAGCCATCTAAGGGTGTAAACCCTGATGAAGTTGTTGCAATGGGGGCAGCGATTCAAGGTGGCGTGTTAACAGGAGATGTAAAAGATGTTGTTCTTCTTGATGTAACACCACTTTCTCTTGGTATTGAAACAATGGGCGGCGTATTTACAAAATTAATCGATCGTAATACAACAATCCCAACAAGTAAATCACAAGTATTCTCAACAGCTGCTGATAACCAAACAGCTGTAGATATTCATGTACTTCAAGGGGAACGTCCAATGGCAAACGACAACAAAACGCTTGGTCGTTTCCAATTAAGCGACATTCCACCAGCACCACGCGGTATTCCGCAAATTGAAGTATCATTTGATATCGATAAAAATGGTATCGTAAGTGTTCGTGCGAAAGATCTTGGTACAAACAAAGAGCAAACAATCACGATTAAATCATCTTCAGGTTTATCTGAGGAAGAAATCGAACGTATGGTACGTGAAGCAGAAGAAAATGCTGAAGCGGATCAACAACGTAAAGAAGAAGTAGAGCTTCGTAATGAAGCGGATCAACTTGTCTTCCAAACAGAAAAAACATTAAAAGACTTGGAAGGAAAAGTGGACGAAGCGGAAGTTGCAAAAGCAAATGAAGCAAAAGATGAATTGAAAGCTGCAATCGAGAAAAACGAGTTAGAAGAAATCCGTGCGAAAAAAGATGCACTTTCTGAAATCGTTCAAAACTTAACAATGAAGCTTTATGAAGAAGCAGCAAAAGCGCAACAAGCAGCTCAAGAAGGCGGAGCACAAGATTCTGCTGACGACAATGTGGTAGATGCTGAATTTACAGAAGTTAAAGATGACGATAAAAAATAATTAAGCTTTACTAAAGGCAATGTATCATTTGTCTAAGTGTACGAAAAAAGTCAAAGTCAGGTTTTCTTGACTTTGGCTTTTTTTGAATCGGAAAAGTGAATGAAGCGCCCTATGCTTTTCTTATTGTCTAGCTTCACCGGCCTAGCTCACTGTGAAAAAGATAAGAGCCACCAAAAGGCAAAGAACGCCTTTATGGGACTCTTCCTATTTTCTTCACGAGCTGTTCGAGCCACCTACGCTTTTCTTATTGTCTAGCTTCAGGCGCCATCGGCTCGAGGTCATAAGTCAATCAATCTGATGGGAAGAAGTTCACTTCCCATTCAGCTTGCTTGCCTTATGCTTGTCGCCGATAAACGGGCGCCTTACGCTTTTCTTATTGCTTTACAGCTTGAATCAGTGATAATATAAAATTTATGTGAAACGAATCGGGAGTGGATAAACTATGAGTAAACGCGATTACTACGAGGTGCTGGGTGTCTCTAAAAGTGCATCGAAAGACGAAATTAAAAAAGCGTATCGAAAACTCTCCAAACAATATCATCCTGATATTAATAAGGAACCAGATGCGGCGGATAAGTTTAAGGAAATTAAGGAAGCTTATGAAGTATTAAGCGATGAACAGAAAAAAGCGCATTATGACCAATTTGGTCATACGGATCCTAATCAAGGCTTTGGTGGGTTTGGAGGCCAAGATTTTGGTGGTTTTGGCGGGTTTGAAGATATTTTTAGCACGTTTTTTGGCGGTGGCGGCGGACGTCGACGTGACCCTAACGCTCCACGTCAAGGAGCCGATTTACAATATACGATGACGTTATCTTTCGAGGAAGCGGCTTTTGGTAAAGAAACGGAAATCGAAATTCCACGTGAAGAAAACTGCGGTACATGTAGCGGTACGGGGGCTAAACCAGGAACGAAAGTTGAGACATGTTCACAATGTCATGGCTCAGGTCAAATTAATGTAGAACAAAACACTGCTTTTGGTCGTGTTGTGAATCGTCGAACATGTAACGTGTGTAGAGGAACAGGTAAACATATTCCTAATAAATGTACGACGTGCAGCGGAACAGGTAAAATTAAAAAACGTAAAAAAATTCAAGTTAAAGTGCCAGCAGGGATTGACGATGGTCAACAACTTCGCGTATCAGGTCAAGGGGAGCCAGGTGTTAACGGCGGTCCAGCGGGTGATTTATATGTTGTCTTCCATGTTCGAGATCATGAATTTTTTGAGCGCGATGGGGACGATATTTACTGCGAAATGCCAATTACATTCGCACAAGCTGCATTAGGTGATGAAATAGAAGTACCGACTTTACATGGTAAGGTGAAATTGAAAGTTCCAGCAGGCACACAGACAGGAACTCGTTTCCGTTTAAAAGGAAAAGGTGTTTCAAATGTAAGAGGGTATGGGCAAGGCGATCAACATGTGGTCATCCTGGTCGTAACACCGAAAAAATTAACAGAAAAACAAAAGCAGCTTCTTCGTGAATTTTCCGAAATTAGCGGTGAATCACCAGATGAACAAGAAGATGGTTTCTTTTCAAAATTAAAAAGGGCCCTTAAAGGCGAGTAATAGAATTGGGAGTTGGTAGATATGAAGTGGTCGGAAATTGCAATCCATACAACAAATGAAGCGGTTGAACCTGTTTCGAATATTCTTCATGAGGCAGGTGCAAGCGGTGTTGTCATTGAAGATCCTCTAGAATTAATCAAAGAACGGGAAAATGTCTTTGGTGAAATCTACCAGCTGAATCCGGCTGATTATCCGGATGAAGGTGTGCTTGTAAAAGCATACTTGCCTGTCAATAGCTTTTTAGGTGAAACAGTTGAAGAGATTAAATTAGCGATTAATAACTTGCTTTTATTTGATATCGACCTTGGTCGAAATGCGGTTTCTATTAGTGAAGTAAATGAAGAAGAATGGGCAACGGCTTGGAAAAAGTACTATAATCCGGTTAAAATTTCAGAACGTTTTACGATTGTTCCAACGTGGGAAGAATATGAACCAGTCAGCAGTGATGAGCTCATTATCGAACTAGACCCTGGTATGGCTTTTGGTACAGGTACGCACCCAACAACGGTTATGTGTATTCAAGCGTTAGAGCGGACGGTGCAAAAAGGCGATTTAGTAGTTGATGTTGGAACAGGTTCAGGTGTATTGAGTATTGCCGCGGCATTATTAGAAGCTAAACAGGTTCAGGCACTTGATTTAGATGAGGTAGCGGTTCGCTCTGCGAATATTAATGTGAAATTGAATAAAGTGCAAGAGCGTGTACATGTTTCACAAGGCAATTTATTGGATGGAGTAGAGGAACAAGCGGATATTGTCGTTGCCAATATTTTAGCAGAAGTCATTATGCGTTTTACGGATGATGTAGCAAAAGTTGTAAAGCCGGGCGGTTATTTCGTTGCTTCTGGAATTATTCAGCCTAAGAAAGATGATGTGAAAGCGGCGATTGTAGCATCAGGTTTTACGATTGAAGAAACGATTCAAATGGAAGACTGGGTTGCAATTATTGCCAAAAGAAATGCATAATATGAGGAAGTGGCGCTGTAATAGCGCCATTTTCTTAAGAGTTAGAGGTGTTGGAGCGTGCAGCGATATTTCCTTGAAAATAAACAAGTTAATGAGCAGAACATTACGATCACAGGTGATGATTATCATCATATTACACGAGTTATGCGGATGGAGCCTGGTGCAGAAATTATCGTTGTGAATAAAGGTGGACAAACAGCTATTGCGAAAATTTCAGAAATTACCAATGATGCAGTAGTTGGAGCTGTTATAGAATGGAAGAATGAAGAAAAGGAATTACCAGTTCACGTAACCATCGCGAGCGGTCTGCCAAAAGGGGATAAGCTAGACTATATTGTTCAAAAAGGAACCGAATTAGGTGCCCTAGAGTTTATCCCTTTTATTGCGGCTCGTTCAGTGGTAAAATGGGACAGCAAAAAGGCTAGTAAAAAAATTGAACGCTTGCAAAAGATTGCGAAAGAAGCAGCAGAACAGTCACATCGCTCTGTATTGCCTGCTGTCAAAGAACAAATGACAGTTTCGCAATTGATTCAGTATGCGAAAAACTTTGATTACAAACTTATTGCTTTTGAAGAAGAAGCCAAACGTGGTGAAACAGCCAGGCTTGCGAAAGTATTAACGGAAGCAAAACGAGGACAGTCTATTCTTTTTGTTTTCGGTCCTGAAGGTGGACTGACTACAGAGGAAGTAGAGAAGCTAAGTGAGGCAGGATTTGCTGCTTGCGGTTTAGGTCCAAGAATTTTAAGAACAGAAACAGCACCATTGTATGCTCTTGCTGCTGTTTCTTATCATGTAGAATTATTGAGGTGATGAAAATGTCTTCGGTCGCTTTTCATACATTAGGATGTAAAGTAAACCATTATGAAACAGAAGCCATTTGGCAATTATTTAAATCAGCAGGTTATGAACGGGTTGAGTTTGAAAGCATGGCAGACGTATATGTTATTAACACATGTACGGTTACGAACACGGGGGATAAGAAAAGTCGCCAAGTAATTCGTCGCGCCGTTCGTAAAAATCCAGACGCAGTCATTGCTGTAACAGGCTGTTATGCGCAAACGTCTCCAGCTGAAATTATGGCCATTCCAGGTGTAGATATTGTAGTAGGTACTCAAGATCGTGTGAAGATGCTTGACTATATTGAACAATATAAAGAAGAACGTAAGCCGATTAATGCAGTCGGTAATATTATGAAAAATCGTGTGTACGAAGAATTGGACGTGCCGGCATTCACAGATCGTACACGTGCATCGTTGAAAATTCAAGAGGGCTGCAATAACTTCTGTACATTTTGTATTATTCCTTGGGCGCGCGGTTTAATGCGTTCACGCGATCCAAAAGAAGTTATTCATCAAGCGCAACAGCTTGTTGAGGCAGGGTATAAAGAAATCGTCTTAACAGGGATTCATACAGGCGGTTATGGTGAAGATATGAAAGACTATAACTTAGCCATGCTTTTACGTGAATTAGAAGAACAAGTAGAAGGGTTAAAACGTATTCGTATTTCTTCTATTGAAGCAAGTCAAATTACAGATGAAGTAATTGAAGTGTTAGCGAATTCGAAAAAAGTTGTAAACCATTTGCATATTCCGATTCAATCTGGTTCTGATACCGTATTGAAACGAATGAGACGCAAGTATACAATGGAATTCTTTGCAGACCGCTTAGTAAAACTGAAAAAAGCCTTACCTAATCTTGCGGTAACATCCGATGTCATTGTAGGCTTCCCAGGTGAAACAGAAGAAGAATTTATGGACACATATAACTTTATTAAAGAGCATAAATTTTCTGAGCTTCACGTTTTCCCATATTCAAAGCGAACAGGTACTCCAGCAGCAAGAATGGATAATCAAGTGAATGAAGAAATCAAAAATGAACGAGTACATCGTCTCATAGAGCTTTCGAATCAACTAGCTAAAGAATATGCATCGCAGTTTGAAGGAGAAGTGCTTGAAGTGATTCCTGAAGAACAGCTAGAAAACGGCTTGTTTGAAGGATATACAGACAACTATTTAAAAGTTCAATTTGAAGCAACAGAAGAAATGGTTGGACAAATTGTGAAAGTGAAAATTACGAAAGCCGGCTATCCATATAATGAAGGACAATTCGTAACAGTCATGAAAGATTTTCCAATTCAACAAGTAGTAAATGGGTAAGACAGCGATTTTTCGCTGTCTTTTTATTAGTAGAGTTTTCTCTGTTTTCATGATTAGCAGCCTCAAAAAAGTTATCTCAATTAAGTGTATATCTTCTAAATAACTGAAGTATGTTATGATAAAAGATAGTATAACAAAGTCTCTTTATTTGAAAGGAGAATCACCTATGACGGTTGAAATAGCCAGTCTTATTGATCATACACTATTAAAAGCGGATGCTACAAAAGAACAAATAGAAGTATTATGTAAAGAAGCAAAAGAATACAAGTTTGCTTCTGTTTGCGTGAACCCTGCTTGGGTAAAGTATTCAAGTGAACTGCTCCAAGGTTCAACTGTAAAGGTATGTACGGTAATTGGTTTTCCATTAGGTGCCAATACGCCGGAAGTAAAGGCTTTTGAAACAGTAAATGCTATTGAAAATGGTGCACAAGAAGTGGACATGGTCATTAATATTGGGGCGTTAAAAGATCAAAATGATGAATTAGTTGAACGTGATATTCGTGCTGTTGTAGATGCGGCGAAAGGCAAAGCGCTAACGAAAGCAATTATTGAAACATCGCTATTAACAAAAGAAGAAAAAGTACGCGCGTGTGAGCTTGCGGTAAAAGCAGGAATCGATTTTGTTAAAACATCGACAGGGTTTTCAACAGGTGGGGCAACTGTTGAGGATGTCGCTTTAATGAGAGCCACTGTAGGGCCTGATATTGGCGTTAAAGCATCAGGCGGTGTTCGGAATACAAAGGATGCCCAGGATGTCATTGCAGCAGGGGCAACGCGTATTGGCGCAAGTGCCGGTGTCGCTATTGTGAATGGATTAACAGCTGAAACGGATTACTAAGTGAGTGTGTTTTTTGAATGTCATATAAAAAAGGAGAAGAGAGTGTTAACGGTCTCTTCTCCTTTTTCTTTTTAACAGGAGATTGTGAAATCCTTGTAAATTGGGGTGAATGTCTCGACCAGAACGTAAGTGTCTAGTCTCCCGATGTCGCGATTTGCTCGGCCAGTGAAGTCAAGAAACAACTGCACCTTAGGGTTTGACCAAGGTGCTTCTTTGTTTTACTTGCTAGCCTTCATTACTTTGGATGGTTTATTCCTGCTTTGTTTGTTGCATATACTTTAACTTTGAAGAATTAAATGGTTTACTATTCAGCTCGTTAATTGAAACGGTTCCGCTTACTTCATATCCTGCTAAAATCAATGGTTTTAAAGTTGGGCTCATATGTGCGGGGATGAATTCAAGTCCCTCAGGTGAAACATCGCCTGCGATACTTTGGCTAAAATCTCTCGTATTTAAATAATTCACAAATACAGGATTAGTCGGATTAGAAATATCATAGGTCATGATTCCGCCAATTCGTTCAAGTCCAATAAATGCGAATAATTTACCATCGACTTTTCCAATCTTTATATCTTCCGGCTCTGGCCCCTTTTTAACGCTTCTTTTATCCATTATATTATCGTCATTCGACCAGTTAAAATAGTTTGGATATCGTTGAGCTGTAATGCTTTCGAAGTCACTGCCACTGTCAAAAACCAATTCCATTGTATCAGCTTTCCAGATAGAGAAGGAGCGTCCGCCATAAGTATAAACGGCATCATTTCCCATGTCTTGAATGACCTCTAATTTGTTATAAGCTGAATCATTTTTCATCATTTCTAGTTTATTTTCAGCTTCCTGTTTTGTCATGCCTTGAAATGTACCTTCTCTAATAGTGATTGTATCTTTTATGTCCTTAAATTCTGAGACATTTACGAATTCCTCCCATTCTGTAGCATCTCCTTCATTCGCTGTTATGAGATAGCTGATACCATTGATAGTTACTTCAGCAATAGAGTCTGGCATATAGGCCCCTAGTATAGGTAAAGTAGTAATATTGATTTTGTCATCTCTTGCTGCATCCAATGCATTCTGAGGTAAAGAATGATCTTTAAAACCTAAGGATTTCACAGATTGCACTTTTCCATTTTTTATATCAATAGTTGCAACTGCATTGTTTTCTTGAAGTGTGACATAGGCTTTTTTGTTATTAGCGGACAATGCGATATATTCTGGTTCTAAATCTTTAATAGCGTTTTGTTTCTCTGCCTTATTTCGTATATATACATCGTCAGCAATGACTTTAGTATCATTAAACTTAACTTGCTTTGTTTTTCCAGATGGATACTGAACAATAGTGACTGAACCTTCAGGATCTATTCCATTTACTAGGCCTTTTCTTGGTTCGCCTTCATCTGCGGTTAAAATATAGGAGCCATTTTTACTCATTTTAATCATGTCAGGCTGAACACCAGTATGAAAAGTTTTTAGAACCTTTCCTGTATAGTCCATCACAACAATCTTTCCGCTTTTTGTATAATCCTTTTCCTGAACAGCAGCAACAATCACTTTCTTTTTTGTATTAATATCAATGCTTGTTAGATCTCCATATGTGAAAGATTTTGTATTAACAGCTTTGGCGATATCGATTGATTTTTCTTTTACTAATGATTGACCTCCATTGGAAGTCAAGTTTTTTAAGCTAACGATATCAAGCGTTTGGGTTTTTCCATTAACGAGGTAAAATTTTTTATTATCGGGATTATACTTAATAATTTCAGCTACTCCACCTTCTTCGTCCATAGCCCCAGTACTGTAACCAGCAATTTTCGAAATTTCTAGTGTGTTATTGAAACTTGTTGGCTTTGTATGTATCGAACTGGATGCTTCTTGTGCTTGTACAATTGTACCAGGTATTAATAGAGAGATAGCTAGTGCATAGGGAAGTGTTTTCTTAAAGGGGTGTAATTTTTTGAGCATGTTATAAACTCCTTTTCCAATTAAAATGTATACGATGTTATCTGCATTTTAATTGGAAACTAAAAAAAGAAATACCGGAAATAAGTAAAGAAATCATAAAGAATTCATTAAAAATTTCCAGATGAACTTTTTACAGATTTTCCGAACAAGAAAGCCCACTTCTTTAGAGGTGGGATGGTAGAGAGGTCGAACCAGGCGTGTCTCGTGACACGTTAATGGTTCGATTTTTTTAGTGATGTGGGCGTATTTCTTGTGGTAGGAACTGGTGTTCTTGTGAAATGGTTTTATAGAAAACAAGAGAGGAGGAAAAAAACATGTTTGTCACACATTCATTTCGTATTCCCTATGAGGAATATCTATATGAAGAATTAAGAATGATGCAGAGAGAAGCAGCTTCTGTATGGAATGATATCGTTCGAGAAGCGACTTCTTATTATGTTTCTCGTAAAAAGTGGTTAAGTAAAACAGAGATTCAATCTGTTCGAAAACAAACGTATCAGCTCCATTCTCAGACCGTTCAAGCCATTGCGGATAAGTATGAAGCGAATCGAGAAACGATTCGACAGCTTCGAAAAACGGATAAAAAAGCGAAGTATCCGTGGAGAAGAAAATACTATTATTGCATCCCATTAAAAAAAGCATCGATGGATATAACCCAAGATACCATTTCGATAAAAAAGGCATCCTACGGATTTTCACTTTCTGAATTGTTGACTAAAAAGAAAAAGAAGAATTGGAACGAAAAATTCCCAAAGAAAAATGAAGTCATTCTTCTTCCTAATCTTTCGGAGGAACCGTTAGATGAATGTAACCACGCAGAAATTGTATGGAGAGACGGTGCCTATTGGTTTTGTTATACTGTGCAAGTCCCTGAAAGGGATCTATCATCGTTTGATAAAAAGGTGGCTGGTGCTGATTTAGGAGAAATTCATGCCGTGGCAGTCGCGACAGAAAACAAGGCTCTTCTTGTTTCAGGACGAGCCATGCGTAGTATCTCTCAATTCCGAGCGAAAGTATTGGCGGAGTTAAGTAAAAAGATGTCTCGCTGTAAAAAAGGATCTAATCAATGGAAAAAGTATAAACAAGCCAAATATCGCATTCGTCAAACTAGTAAAAATCAACTCAAAGAGTTGGAACATAAAACCACAAAAGAAGTCGTTTCTTTTTTAGTCGAGGAACAAGTTACACATTTCGTGATAGGCCATGCATCAGGCATTGAAAAATGGACAAAGAAGAACGAGAAAAAGAAACAAAAAACTAGTAAAGTCAGAAGGCAACAACTGTCGTTGTGGAACCAAGGGAAAATTAAACAAAAACTCACCTATAAAGCTGCATTGATGGGGATAAAAGTAGAGAAAACAGAAGAAAGTTACACCTCTCAAGATTGTCCGTTTTGTAACGGACGACATCAAGCGAAAGGAAGACACTTTATTTGTTCTGTTCATAAAACAGAAATCCATCGTGATGTAAACGGAGCACAAAATATTGCCCGTAAAAAACATACGATGGCAGTCCAATCTCTTTATTCGGTCCTATTCAAACAACCGATTTGGTATAAACGCTTTTTGTCTGAAGAAATCAGACAAAAAACGAAACATCCGAAGGATAAACCGAAGAAAGAACTAAGTATCGCCAGTCGAATGGCGTAGTGGCACCGACCTTGCCCTTTTGAAAGACTGTTTTTCTCTCAAAAGTTGCTCGCCCAAGTTTCACCCCTGCACCTTCCTGTGAAAGTTTGTAAGTGGAATGTTTGCGAGAAAGAACCCCACTGGCTCCAGCCGTGGAAGTGGTCAGAATAAATTGTTAACGGTGATGTAAAAATAAAATAAATTTTGCAAAATGTTTAGCAAAAGGAAGCACAATCACAGAGGTTATAACATTAAATAGGACGCTAGCATGGGCAAGCTGTGTTGCTGGATTTGTTGTAAAATAGGCAGCAAGTTGTTCTAATTGATTAACCAATGGAAGAAAGGCAAAAACACCTAAGACATTTAGCCATATATGAGCATAGGCGGTGAAGGTTGCTTCTTTACCTGAACCGATGCTGGCCATGTAGCCTGTAATACATGTGCCGATATTCGAGCCGAGCATAATAATAATGGCTGAGGAAACGGATAGCTCCCCGCTTGCTAAAAAGCTCATTGCCATGCCGATAACGGCTGAACTAGAATGAATGCAAGCTGTTAACACAATCCCCACTAATAAGCCGATAATCCAATGCTCCTTCATCTCTATTATGAGAGTTTGAACAATTGGATAGCTTGCAATCGGTGAGGATAAATATTTAAAGCCGCTCATGGCCGCAAATATGGCACTTAGGCCGATGAAGGCAATTCCGCTGCTTCGTAGGACAAGATGAGGAATACACGTTAAACAGGCTCCACAAATAAGGCCAGGAATGATGAGGGAATCTAGAGAGAATGTTAAAAACTCCGTAATGAAGGTTGAACCAATGTTTGTCCCAAGGATAATGCCGATTGTTTGTGGGAACGTTAAGCTTCCAGCGGATACGAAGCCGACTGTCATCACCATTACAGCGGAACTGCTTTGTAACAATCCGGTAAAGCCAATCCCAGTAAGAAATCCTTTCCATGGTTTATTTGTTAGTTTTAATAAGAGAGCTTGCAAGGCTTCTCCGGATAAGTGGAATAAACCCATCCGAAGTACAGCCATTCCAGCTAAGAAGATTCCAATAAATAAAAGAAATAAAAATAAATTGTACATGCCTCCACCTCCTTATCATGTTATGGCTAAGTAAATGAGGAAATAACTTCTAAATAGGAAAAATTTCAAAAGATGCATAGCTGTCTATTTAAGTTCCGTTTGCGCTTTTGAAATAAGTTTTGTTTTATTGGTTGACCTGTTAAAAATGATATATTATAATTGTTTAGTACATGTATAACATGTTGCGAATATAAGTTAGTGTGTTGTTTTCGGAGGGAGGGAAAGAGATGTCTAAAACCGTTGTTCGTAAAAACGAATCGCTTGAAGATGCTCTTCGTCGTTTCAAACGTACTGTATCTAAATCAGGATCGCTTCAGGAAGCTAGAAAGCGTGAATTTTATGAAAAGCCAAGCGTAAAACGTAAGAAAAAGTCTGAAGCTGCAAGAAAACGTAAATTCTAAGAGAGGGTGGAATGATGAGTCTTCTCGAGCGTTTAAATAATGATATGAAACAAGCGATGAAGAACAAAGAAAAGGACAAACTCTCTGTTATTCGCATGTTAAAAGCTTCGCTTCAAAATGAAGCGTTAAAGCTAAGACAAGAATTAACAGAAGAAGAAGAATTGACAGTGCTCTCTCGCGAATTAAAACAACGCAAAGACTCCCTCAATGAGTTTGCAAATGCAGATCGTACCGATCTCGTGGATAAAATCCGTATCGAAATAGGTTACGTTGAGGCATATATGCCGGAGCAACTTTCAGCAGAAGAAATATCTTCAATTGTTAAACAAACAATTGAAGAAGTAAATGCCACATCTAAAGCAGATATGGGGAGAGTTATGAGTGCTTTAATGCCTAAAGTAAAAGGCAAAGCAGATGGTTCTCTGGTTAATAAATTAGTACAACAACATCTATCTTAAACTCAAAACCTAAGCCGCAGGCGTATGCCTGTGGTTTTTTGCTGTATATAGGCTAAACTTGAGGAACGCTTCTTTAAAGAAATTCTTCTGATTTGTTTGGTAATCTCGAAAAAACTTTATATTTTGAAACTTTATCTGAAACTTTTTTAAAAGTGAATCGTACTGTTAAGTATAGAAATTTAAAAAACGGGAAAGGAGGAGTCTCGTTGAGAAGTTGGCGTGTTGTTTTTCTTTTTTGTCTTATGATATTTTTACTAGTGCCCTTTGCGTCTGCAAAAGATAAGGTCGTGTATGTTGTGCCAGTGGAAGCAACCGTTGAGAAAGGCTTGGCTGCTTTTTTAGAGAGAGCTTTAGATACAGCGGAGTCAGCTCAGGCGGATCTTGTTATTTTTGAAGTGAATACGCCAGGTGGTGCGGTCGATGCTGCTGGGGAAATTGCAAAATTATTAACAGATACATCAGTCAAGACGGTTGCTTATGTGAATAATCGTGCTTTATCTGCTGGGGCGTATATCTCGCTAAGTGCGGATGAAATTTATATGGTGCCAAGTGCGACAATGGGGTCAGCTGCTGTGATTGATTCAGCTGGAAATGCAGCGGACAAGAAAGCGCAATCATATTGGTTAGCGGCTATGGCTACAGCTGCTGAACAAAATGGACGTGACCCCATCTATGCAAAAGCGATGGCGGACGAAAATATTGATTTGCCGGAGTATGGAGCCGAGAAGGGAAAACTGTTAACCTTCACAGCTAAACAAGCAAAAAAGGCTGGATATAGTGAGGGTACGGTCTCAGGGAAAGCGGAACTGTATAGTATACTAGGAATAGAGGGTGCAGATATTCGTTCACTTGAAGAAAGTTTTCCTGAAAAGCTTGCTCGTTTTTTAACGAATCCGTATGTTATCCCTCTTTTATTAACGCTTGCGGGTATAGGGATTGTGATTGAGATATTTTCTCCAGGATTAATTTTTCCTGGGCTTATAGGTGTGCTTTCATTAGTCTTGTTCTTTTATGGACATCTTGTTGCCGGGCTAACAGGTTATGAAACGCTTGTGCTGTTTATACTTGGTATAGTTCTAGTTATATTAGAATTCTTTATTCCAGGAGGGATTGCAGGTTTATTAGGCCTTACTGCGGTTGTTGGAAGCTTATTTTTGGCAGCGAGTGATCCAGTCCATATAACAATTTCGTTGTTAATTGCGCTGACAGTGTCTATTTGTTTATCCATTCTATTAGTAAAGGTGTTTGGGAAAAAGATGAAATTTTTTAGAAAAATGATATTAACTGATTCAACGAACACGGAACAAGGGTATGTAAGTAATCCGAATCGAACAGAATTGATTGGGATGCAAGGGAAAGCGGTAACTGATTTAAGGCCTGCTGGTACGGCAATTATCAATGAAGAAAGACTAGATGTCGTGTCTGAGGGAAGTTTTATTTTAAAAGGTTCTAGTGTTAAAGTGGTGAAAGTAGAAGGGTCTCGAATTGTCGTTCGAGAAGTTCCAGAAAATTAAAGAATGCAGAGGAGGATGAAATAGTGTTAGGAGCAGATACAATCTTTTTAATCGTGGCTGTTATTGCAATTATTGTGGTATTGGCTGTATTTTTTACATTTGTACCAGTGATGCTTTGGATTTCAGCTTTAGCAGCTGGTGTTAAAGTGAGTATTTTTACATTGATTGGGATGAGGTTGCGTCGCGTTATTCCAAGCCGTGTTGTGAATCCGTTAATTAAAGCACACAAGGCAGGTCTTGGAGTAAAGACGAATCAATTAGAAAGTCATTATTTAGCTGGTGGGAATGTAGACCGAGTTGTGAATGCGTTAATTGCTGCTGAACGTGCAAATATCGTATTGCCTTTTGAACGAGGTGCAGCCATTGATCTTGCAGGGCGTGATGTATTAGAAGCTGTGCAAATGAGCGTTAATCCAAAAGTAATTGAAACGCCATTTATTTCTGGTGTTGCGATGGATGGAATTGAGGTAAAAGCAAAAGCAAGAATTACTGTTCGAGCGAATATTGAGCGCTTAGTCGGTGGTGCTGGTGAAGAAACGATTATTGCCCGTGTTGGTGAAGGGATTGTTTCAACAATCGGTTCGTCTGACAATCATAAAAAAGTGTTGGAAAACCCGGATTTAATTTCGAGAACGGTTTTAACTAAAGGGTTAGATGCCGGTACAGCGTTTGAAATCTTATCGATTGATATCGCGGATGTAGATATCGGAAAAAATATCGGGGCGATTCTTCAAACAGACCAAGCGGAAGCGGATAAAAAAATCGCTCAAGCGAAGGCCGAAGAACGTCGTGCGATGGCTGTGGCCTTAGAACAAGAAATGGTTGCTAGGGTTCAGGAAATGAGAGCGAAGGTAGTAGAATCTGAAGCGGAAGTACCGCTTGCGATGGCAGAAGCGTTAAAAACAGGAAATCTTGGTGTGATGGATTATATGAACATCCAAAATATCACAGCTGATACGAGCATGCGCGATTCAATTAGCAATATTTCTAAAGATCAAAAAGAAACATAATAGGGGAAATGGAGGAGTGTAAATGTTCGAGTTTTTATTCGAGAATCCATTTCTACTGATTATTTTAATTGGTATCCTCTCTTCGATGTTTAAGAAAAAGAAAGAGCCGAATCGAACTTCACCGCGTCAACCTGAAGCACCGAAGAAGAAATGGCAAGAAGTGATTCAAGAGATACAGGAAGAGTGGGAAGAGAAGACGACTGCAAAGCCTATTCAAGAAGCAAAGCCAGTTCAGTCTGCTGAAGCTGTAGAAGTACAGGAAGAGGATGAAAGAAGAATTGCTGAATTAAAGCGTCTTCAACAGGCATATGAGGAACAACAGAAGCGAGAAAGGGAATCTGAAACGGCTGTTTCTACACCGTCTATTGCTTCTGCTGCTGCGAAGGTCATTTCAGATGATCAAAGTCCTGTGTATCATAAGGAGCTTTCATTTGGGAAACAAGAATTAATCAATGGTATTATTATGTCTGAGGTCCTTGGGCCCCCAAGAGCGAAGCGAAGCTTGCGGCAATCTCGTCGTTAGTACCGTGTTATCTTAGGCTCTGGTACTATGAAATTGTGGATGTTAAATAATAATTATTTAACATCCACAATCTAAAAAAGAGTGCTAGAACCCCTTTTCATTTCATACATTTGAGATGAAAGGGGGTTCTTTTTTTATGGCGCGTAAATGGGGGCAACAATTAAAACAGCTCATTGTCAAAAAAGCAGACCTTCCAGAAGATGTCATAATGGACCTTCCACGAATCACGATGATTGGACAATTGCATATTTATATTGAAAACCATCGGGGATTGTTAGCCTTTACTGATCGTGAAGTAAGGCTGATGCTTAAACATGGTCAACTGTTAATAAAAGGCTCAGCCTTTGTTATAAAAACGATTTTACCTGAAGAGATTATGCTCGAAGGTCAGATTGAACAAGTTCTTTTTATTAATGAATGAGTCCTGGGAGGTACCGATGAAAAACCAATGGACAAACTATTATACAGGCTATGTAAAAGTAAAAGCATTCGGGAGAGGGACAGAACGTTTGATTAATAGCTTAACAAGAAGAGGGCTTCATGTGTGGGATGTCAAGCGCATAGGCACTGAGGCCCTTGTTTTTTATATGGAGATAAGCGATATTCCAAAGCTACGTCAAATCGTTCGCAAAAGTGATTGCAAGGTTACCTTTTTACATGGAAAGGGCGTTCCGTTCTTATGGAAGCGAGTTTTAAAGAATAGCGGTTTTTTAGTAGGCTTATTTGCTTTTTTGTTTTCTATTTTTATTCTCTCTAATATGGTCTGGGGGATTGAAGTCCACAATGCTAAGCCTGAAACGGAGCATGCGATTCGTAAAGAGTTAGAGAGGATGGGCGTGAAAGTAGGAAAGCTGCAGTTCTACCTTGATGATGTGGATACGATTCAGCGTAAACTATCAGATGAAATCGAGGAGTTAACATGGGTTGGTGTGGAATTAAAAGGGACGACCTTTCATTTTCAAGTCGTTGAGAAACAACAACCGAAAAAGGTGGAAGCGACATCGCCGCAGCATCTTGTTTCCAAGAAAAAGGCAATCATTACTGAGATGTTTGTTGAAAAAGGAAAATCGATTGTTAAAGTGAATGATTATGTCGGAAAGGGACAACTGCTTGTTTCAGGTATTATCGGTACAGAAGAGAAACCAGAAATTGTGCCAGCAAAAGGCGTTATTAAAGGACAAACATGGTATAAAGCGAAGGTGGAAGTGCCACTTGAAACGAAATTCTCAGTCTATAATGGTGATGAAAAAACAAAACATTATTTAAAATTTTGGAATGTATCTATCCCGATTTGGGGATTTGTAAAACCAGACTATTCAGATTATGAAGAGGAAGTAACAATCCGGCCGCTGTACTTTTTACAGTGGAAATTACCGGTGAGTTATAAAGAGAAGACATGGAGAAGTAAAGAGGAAATAAAGCGAGTCTATACCAAGAAGGAAGCTGTTGCAGAAGGCAAGAAAATGGCAAGGAGTAATCTTGAAAAACGAGTAGAAGAGGATGTGGAAATCATTGGCGAAAAAATTTTGCATCAATCGATAGAGAATGGTAAAGTTAAATTATCGATACATTACCAAGTTATAGAAGATATAGCGACAGGACAATCAATCATTCAAGGAGACTAACGAATGTCAGAAGATGTAAAAGTATTAAACTTAGAACTTGAATCAACGAATGAAGCTTATGCTCTATTAGGGAATGCTGATTCGAATGTAAAAGTACTCGAAGAAGAGCTGCACGTTTCTGTTATCACACGTGGTGAAGCAATTTGTGTGGCAGGGAGCCTTGAAGAAGCTGAAATGGCTCAGGATATTTTAAAGGCGCTGTTATCTGTTGTACGTAAAGGAATCAACATTAGCTCTCGTGATGTTGTATATGCGATTGAACTGGCTAAAAAAGGAACATTAGAGTATTTTCGTGATTTATATGAAGAAGAAATAGCGAAGACAGCAAGAGGAAAATCAATCCGTGTTAAAACCATTGGTCAAAGACATTATATCCAGGCGATTAAAAGACAAGATTTAGTGTTTGGCATCGGTCCTGCGGGAACGGGAAAAACGTATCTTGCTGTTGTGATGGCTATCAATGCATTAAAAGATGGACGAGTTAAGCGAATTATTTTAACAAGGCCAGCTGTTGAAGCGGGGGAAAGTTTAGGCTTCTTACCAGGCGATTTAAAGGAGAAAGTGGATCCATATTTACGTCCATTATATGATGCTCTGCATGACTTATTAGGAGTGGAGCAAACGCAAAGAATGATTGAACGAGGTACAATTGAAATTGCGCCGCTTGCCTATATGCGTGGACGTACATTAGATGATGCATTTGTCATCTTGGACGAAGCGCAAAATACAACAGAAGCGCAAATGAAAATGTTTTTAACTCGTCTTGGCTTTGGTTCTAAAATGATTATTACAGGTGATCGAAGTCAAATTGATTTACCAAAAGGTGTAAAATCCGGTTTGATTCGGGTAGAAGAGATTTTAAAAAATGTTAAAGGTTTAACTTTTATATATTTAGAGCAAAGTGATGTAGTGAGGCACCCGCTTGTTGCACGAATTATTACCGCATACGAGCAGGCGAATGAATAGACCAAAGCAATCCGCCATGTGAAACTGGCGGATTTTTTAAACGAAGGTGAAACTTTGATGAAAAACTGTTATCATTTTACATAACTTATTACTTCATTTGAATCCGCACATCAAAAGTATGTTTTTTCTTGAAAGGAGAGTCTTCTTTGAGTCAGATTCAGAAGTTTTTTGCAAAATTAAAAGAGCTAATGGTCCATCGGCTGTTTCAAGTGTTATTATTTATTGTGGTTAGTACGTTTGCTTATGCCTTGATGTATTCTAATGTGAAACCTGAGAAGATTCATATCGAGCTTTTTAAACCAGCTGAACAAACAATTCGTGCGACTAAAACGGTTGAAGATACATATAAAACAGAACAAGAAAAAGAAGAAGTTTTAAAGCAAGTGGCTGATGTATATACGCTTAAAAAAGAGTATGCCAAGAATAAGGTTGACTTAATTGCTTCGATTTTTGACTCGGCGATTGAAGTGTATGAGGAAACGAGCGAAGAGGCATTAAAGGAAGACGAGAAAGCTATTGCTAAGACAGATGCACAGAAGGTTTCCATTTTAAAAGAAAAGCTGACAGATGAAGTGAATAAAGACATTGAAGAATCTGTTTTTTTAGCATTAGTTCGAGCAGATGAGGACGAATTAAACATTACAAAAGATTTAACGATTACAGCTGTTAATAATGTGATGAGTTCAAGAATTGCAGCGGGCGATGTGGAGAATGCCAAAAAACGAGCTGAAGAGGAATTGCGCTATACAAGTATTAGCAATGATATGAAGAAGGCTGCTATTTCGTTAGCTCGTTCGGCTATTATTCAAAATGTATTTTTTGATAACGAAAAAACGGAAGAACAGCGAACAAAAGCGGTTGAAAATGTGGAGCCGGTGCGTATTCTTCAAGGGCAAGTTATTGTAAAGGAAGAACAGCTTGTTGATCGCGAAATTTATCGTCAACTTGAATTAGCTGGGTTTTTAAATACGGAAAAAACAATATATCCATATCTGGGCTTATTATTATTTATTGTGTTAACTTTGATAGCCTTTTATTATTTCTTTTATTCTTCCGCTTCAAAGAAGGAACAGCAGCATAATCAGCTGTTAATTTTTAGTCTCGTCTTTGTCATCGCTTTATCGATGATGAAAATCTTTAGTATACTTGCTGATTTTCAACATGCCGATTTAGTGTATTTCTTTCCAGGAGCAATGGCAGCGATGATTAGTAAAATGCTCTTGAATGATCGTTTTTCTGTAGCAATGACGCTTTTACTAAGTTCATATGGAACGATTATTTTTAATGGAGAAACTCCGAGTAATTTAGATTATTCGATGGGATTATACATTATGTTTAGCGGTTTCGCCGCGATTATTATTTTATCTCGTGATAATTTTAAAACAAAGGTGTTATCAGCAGGTAGCCTATTGTCGTTAGTGAATGTGGCGTTTTTATTCTCATTGTTATTTATTATGGATGGGCATTATTTAAAAATGGAGTATGTATATTATAGTATTGCAGCCATTGTATCCGGCCTTAGTTCAGCTGTTTTAACGATGGGGCTGTTACCATTTTTTGAAGCCGGCTTCGGTGTATTATCGACAATTAAGTTATTAGAGCTGTCTAATCCTAATCATCCATTGTTTCGAAAGATTTTGACGGAATCACCGGGCACCTACCATCATAGCGTTATGGTAGCTAATTTGGCGGAGTCTGCTTGTGAAGCAATTGGGGCGAACGGTTTACTTGCCCGGGTAGGTTGTTACTATCACGATATTGGTAAAACAAAACGACCTCAGTTCTTTATTGAAAATCAAATCACTGGAAGCAATCCACATGATCAGTTGCCGCCGAGAACAAGCAGGGATATTATTATTGCGCATGCAAGTGATGGCGGTGAGTTGTTGCGAAAGCATAAGTTTCCTAAGGAAATTATCGATATTGCCGAACAGCATCATGGCACAACTTTATTAAAGTTCTTTTATTATAAAGCGTTAAAACAAGATGAGACCGTACAGGAATCAGAGTATCGTTATCCCGGCCCGAAAGCGCAAACGAAGGAAGTCGCCGTGATTGGCATTGCCGACAGTGTGGAGGCTGCCGTAAGGTCGATGCAACAGCCGACTCCAGAAAAGATTGAAGAGCTCGTGATTCAAATTATTAATGACCGTATTCAAGATCACCAATTTGATGAATGTGATATTACGATGAAGGAGTTAAGTATTGTAAAATCTTCACTCTGTGAATCGTTAAATGGGATTTTTCATTCGCGCATTGAGTATCCTGAGTTTAATAAATTAGAACAGAAGGTGGAAGCATGAGATTAGAGCTTGATTTTATCGATGAAACAAATGAAATTTCCGAAGAAGTGCAAAAGCTGGTAGAAAGTGTTTTGCAGTTTGCCGCTGAAAGGGAAGATATTGAGGAAGGGACAGAGCTTTCCGTTACGTTTGTCGATAATGCTAGAATCCAGGAGATTAATAAAGAGTACCGTAATAAAGATGCAGCAACGGATGTCATTTCTTTTGCACTTGAAGAAATGGGAGAAGAAGAGATTGAAATTATTGGTGCGGATATGCCTAGGGTTCTTGGAGATATTATTATCTCTATTGAGCGTACGAAAGAGCAGGCGGAGGAGTACGGGCATTCCTTTGATCGCGAACTAGGCTTTTTGGCTTTGCATGGCTTTTTACATTTGCTCGGCTATGATCATATGACCGAAAGTGATGAGCGGGTCATGTTTACAAAACAAAAGGATATTCTAGATGAGTACGGGCTATCGAGAGAAGCGTAAATATCCTTTCGTCAAGAGCTTTTATTTTGCTCTAAGAGGGATTTGGGAAGGTGTTAAAACAGAGCGAAACATTCGAATTCATAGTATGATGACAGTAGTGGTGATTTTATTAGGAGCGTATGTTTCACTTAATTGGATAGAATGGCTCTTTGTTCTGATTGCCGTTACGGGGACGATTGCGCTTGAACTAGTCAATTCGGCGCTTGAACGAGTAGTCGATTTAGTGACAGAAGAGTATCATCCGCTAGCACGTCAAGCAAAGGATATGGCAGCAGCGGCTGTCTTATTATATGCTGTATTCTCTGTGATTGTTGGAATTGTCATCTTTTTGCCGAAGCTGATCAGTACGTAAATATTTATTGGAAGGATGATGTTAGATGAATCAGCAGCAATTAATAGAAGAAGCAAAATTAGCAAGAGAGAAGGCCTATGTGCCATACTCCAAATTCAAGGTAGGTGCGGCTGTTTTAACGAAAGATGGAAAAGTTTATCATGGGTGTAATATTGAAAATGCAGCTTATAGCATGTGCAATTGTGGGGAAAGAACGGCTTTATTTAGTGCGTATGGTCATGGAGACCGCGAGTTTCAAATGCTTGCGGTTGTAGCGGATACGGATGGACCTGTGTCTCCTTGTGGAGCATGCAGACAAGTTATTGCGGAACTTTGTGATAAAGATATGAAAGTACTATTAACGAATTTAAAAGGCGATGTGAAGGAAATAACGGTTGAAGCCCTACTTCCAGGCGCTTTTTCAGCGGAGGATTTACATGAATAAATTATTTGATGATAGACAAGTGCAAGGTCATAAATCGGGATTTATCTCGATTATTGGTCGACCGAATGTAGGGAAGAGTACGTTTTTGAATCGTGTTATTGGGCAAAAAATTGCCATTATGAGTGATAAGCCCCAAACAACGAGAAACAAAGTACAAGGTGTATTAACATTGAATGATTCCCAAATGATTTTTATAGATACGCCAGGTATTCATAAGCCGAAGCATAAGCTTGGCGATTTTATGATGAAAGTTGCGACTAACACACTGAAGGAAGTCGATTTGATCTTATTTATGATTAATGCGACAGAAGGATATGGTCGCGGTGATGAGTTCATTATTGAAAAATTAAAAAATGTAAACACACCTGTTTTTTTAGTTGTAAATAAAATTGATGCGGTTCATCCTGATGAACTGCTGCCGCTTATTGAGCGCTATCAGCGTTTATATCCTTTTGCATCTGTTGTACCGATTTCAGCTCTAGAAGGAAATAATGTGGAGACGTTGCTCGCGCAAATTAAAGATCATCTACCAGAAGGACCGCAGTTTTATCCAGCAGATCAAGTGACTGATCATCCGGAGCGGTTTATTATTTCCGAGTTAATTCGTGAAAAAGTGCTTCACTTAACACGTGAGGAAATCCCTCATTCTGTTGCTGTTGTAATCGATTCGATTAAAAAAATGGACAATAGTGAAACGATTAATGTCATGGCAACCATTGTAGTCGAACGAGACTCACAAAAGGGAATTGTCATCGGCAAACAAGGAAAGATGTTGAAAGAAGTCGGAAGTCGTGCTCGAATTGACATTGAAAATTTATTAGGCTCAAAAGTGTTTTTGGAGCTATGGGTCAAAGTGCAAAAGGATTGGCGCAATAAAGCAGGCCAGCTCCGTGATTATGGGTTTAATGAGGACGAGTATTAATTAGCAAATTTTACGCTTCATGAAAGTAGAAAATTAGGTCAAGCTATTCGTAAGGTTGGAAATGAACATATGCTAGTTAACATGAAAGGTGGGCCTTATGATGTTGGATTTTACCTGGAAAGTGTTTAGTGAAACAGGTAATGTGGACACTTATCTTCTTTTTAAAGAGATAGAAGTCGAAAAACAGGAAAGAGCCGAGCAGTCAACTGAGGAGCTAGCAAATATTGATTTTCCTGTTTCCTAACGTTTAGTTAGGCGAGAATTGGTGGTGTCTTTATTATGTTTCAAAAATGTGAAGGCATAGTCATTAGGCGATCCGATTATGGAGAGAACAATAAAGTCATCACGATTTATACACGTGAATTTGGAAAAATAGGTGTTATGGCAAGAGGAGCAAGCAAGCCTAATAGCAGGCTTGCTTCTGTTACGCAATTATTTTGTTATGGTTATTTTCTTGTAACGCCTTCAACAGGTCTTGGGAGTCTACAGCAAGGTGAAATGGTAGATTCTATGCGTTTTATACGCGAGGACTTATTTGCGACAGCTTATGCCTCTTATATTATTGAATTATTGGATCGAAGCGTCGATGATAAAAAGGCGAATCCATACTTATTTGAGCTTTTATATCAAACGTTACATTACATAAATGAAGAATATGACCCAGAGGTGTTAAAGTTTATTTTTGAAATGAAAATGCTTCCGGTTAATGGGATTCATCCTGTATTAAATCAATGTGCAGTCTGCGGAGAAACAGAAGGTGTGTTTGCTTTTTCACTTCGGGAGGCAGGGTTTATTTGTCATCGCTGTTTTGATAAAGATTCCTATCATTTAAAACTATCGCCGGCTGCGGTTAAGTTGTTACGTCTGTTTTATTATTTTGATTTATCACGCCTTGGCAATATTTCCATCAAGCCGGAAACGAAGAAAGAGCTGCAAACGATTATTGATGCCTATTATGAAGAATATTCCGGACTTCACTTGAAATCAAAAAGATTTTTAAAGCAGTTGGATTCGATGAAAGATTTGCTTTAAGGTTGACTTTTTTTACTTTGTTGGATAGAATACAATCATCTAAAATATGAAGTTGCGTTGATGGAAAGGAGTACCTGTCTTTCTCCATAAAAGCGAGCCTGGGATAGTGGGAGCCAGGATATGGACATTCAGGGAAGGGCGTTCCGGAGCATGATATTTAACAAAAGAGGTCATTTCCTTAGAAATGACAATTAGGGTGGAACCGCGGGTAAACTCTCGTCCCTATGCTTACATTTTGGCATAGGGACGGGAGTTTTTTGTGTTACGTAGGATATGGCAGGTAGTCTCTTAAAATTGGCAAGTAAATAGCCAAATCCAGCAGGGAAGGCGACAAATTTCATTTTCGCTTTAAAAATTTGGAGGTGCAGGAATGAATATTCAAGATATGATTTTAACGTTACAGAAACATTGGTCTGAACAAGGCTGTATTTTAATGAATGCTTATGATGTGGAGAAAGGTGCAGGCACAATGAGCCCTTATACATTTTTACGAGCGATTGGACCAGAGCCGTGGAATGTAGCATATGTGGAGCCATCACGTCGCCCTGCGGATGGACGCTATGGTGAAAACCCAAACCGTCTGTATCAGCATCATCAATTCCAAGTGATTATGAAGCCATCGCCAGACAATATTCAAGAGTTATATTTAGATTCTTTAAAAGCTCTTGGAATTGACCCGCTTCAGCATGATATTCGTTTCGTTGAAGATAACTGGGAAAACCCTTCATTAGGTTGTGCAGGCCTTGGTTGGGAAGTATGGTTAGATGGAATGGAAATTACACAATTTACGTATTTCCAACAAGTTGGTGGACTTGAATGTAAGCCTGTTTCGGTTGAAATTACATATGGAATTGAGCGTCTGGCTTCTTACATTCAACAGAAAGAAAATGTATTCGAGTTAGAGTGGACAGATGGTTTTACTGTACGCGATATTTTTGGTCAGCCTGAATATGAGCATTCTAAATATACGTTTGAAACGTCGAATCTAGATATGTTATTCCAACTATTTACGATGTATGAAGCAGAAGCACAGCGTCAAATGGAAGAAGGACTTGTTCACCCAGCTTATGATTATGTGTTGAAATGTTCTCATACATTTAATTTGTTAGACGCAAAAGGAGCCATTTCGGTTACAGAAAGAACGGGATATATCGCTCGCTGCCGAAATTTAGCGCGTAAGGTTGCCAAAACCTTCTACGAAGAGCGGGAAAAATTAGGCTTCCCGATTTTAAAAGTGAAAGGGGAGAATGCAAATGAGCAAGCGTAATTTATTGTTGGAAATTGGTTTAGAAGAATTACCAGCACGTTTTGTGACATCATCAATGAACCAATTAGCGGATAAGGTTCAAAAATGGTTCACAGAAAAAGCAATCGAATTTGGTGATGTTCAAGCTTTTTCAACACCTAGACGTTTATCGCTTCTTGTTACGGATGTGGCAGAAGCACAAAAGGATATTGAAGAAGAAGTAAAAGGACCAGCTAAAAAAATTGCCATGGATGCGGAAGGCAATTGGTCAAAAGCAGCAATTGGTTTTACAAAAGGTCAAGGACTGACAACAGACGACATTTATTTCAAAGAAATTAAAGGCGTTGAATATGTTCATTTAAATAAATTTATTAAAGGACAACCGACGAAAGAGTTACTAGTGGAGCTGCAGAATCTTATTACAAGCATGACATTTGGTAAAAATATGCGCTGGGCAAACCAAGAGCTTCGTTTTGTTCGTCCAATTAAATGGTTAATTGCATTATTTGGTCAGGAAATTGTACCTTTTACCATTGCCGATGTAGATACAAACCGTACAACAAAAGGCCATCGCTTCTTAGGGGAAACAATCACAATTGAAGATCCTGCTGAATATGAAGCACGTTTAACTGAGCAATTTGTTATTGCGAATCCGGATACACGTCGCAATATGATTTTGGCACAAATTAAAGAGCTAGAAGCCAAAAATAATTGGGTAATTCCAGTTGATGCAGAATTGCTTGAGGAAGTCAATAACTTAGTTGAATATCCAACGGTTTTATTTGGTCGTTTTGAAGAAGAATTTTTGGAGCTGCCAAGTGACGTATTAATCACATCTATGAAAGAACATCAACGTTATTTCCCTGTAAAAGATCAAGCTGGCAACTTGCTTTCTTTCTTTGTTACTGTTCGAAATGGGGATGATCGTCATTTAGAAACGGTATCGAAAGGAAATGAGAAAGTATTGCGTGCACGTCTTTCCGATGCTGCGTTCTTCTACAAAGAAGATCAGAAGAAAGATATTGCAGATGCTTTGAAAAAGCTTGAAACAATTGTTTATCATGAAGAAATTGGTACGCTAGCTGAAAAAACAGAGCGTGTTACAGCTATTACAGGAGCGTTAGTCGATGCACTTGAAGTATCTGTCGATAAAGAGTTGGCCCTTCGAGCAGCACGCATTGCTAAATTTGATTTAGTCAGTCATATGGTGTACGAGTTCCCGGAATTACAAGGCTACATGGGAGAAAGATATGCTCTTTTAAAAGGAGAAGCGAAGGAAGTAGCGGCGGCAATTCATGAACATTATATGCCAAAGTCTGCTGACGATAGCGTACCGCCTTCAACGATTGGCGCCATCTTAAGTGTTGCTGAAAAAATGGATACTATCGCATCATTTTTTGCAATTGGGATTATTCCTACCGGCTCTCAAGATCCGTATGCATTAAGAAGACAAGCGAGCGGAATTGTCCAAATTTTAGCGGAGAAGAATTGGAATATTTCTTTAGAAGCAATCGTCGCTTTAGCATTGCACGAAGTAGAAGCGAAAAATATTGTGAAACGTGAGCTTGCCGATGTGCAGGAAGATATGCTTACTTTCTTTAAAGCCCGAATTAAGCATATGCTACAGGAACAGCATATTCGCTATGATTTAATTGATGCGGTTTTATTAGGTGAAATTGGCTATATCTCATCCCTTGTAGAGCGTGCTGGCGTGTTGGAAGCGAAGAAGAACGAAGCAGGCTTTAAAGAAGAGCTAGAAGCACTAAGCCGTGTTATGAATATTGCTGGTAAATGTGAACATCAAGTATCTGTGGATGCTGCTAAATTTGAAAATACTCAGGAAACAGCACTTTATGAGAACTATCAACGTGTGTCTGTTGCTTATCAACAAGCAGATAATGAAACAGAGCGTTATGAATTATTAGCCTCTCTTCAAACAGATATTGAACAGTATTTCGAGCATACAATGGTTATGGCAGACGATGCATCTATCCGTAATAACCGTTTATCACTCATGAAAGAGATTAGTGATTTAGTGGCTACTTATGCAGCGATGAATAAAATTATTGTATCGTAATAATGATACAAAAGAACGGATACTGCTTCAGACGATGTTTGTATAGTAGTATCCGATTTTCTTTTTCGCTATGTTAAACAACATGATTAGTTGAAATGAACAGTATGATCTAATAGGAGTCTTTTAGTAGGATGCAGTTTTGATAAAGGATGATGTGAGTAGATGGAAGTTTCCTGAAAATATATAAACAAGCAGGAGATAAGAATTTTATGTCTATTTACGATATAATAATGGAATATACTAATCATTATAAAAACAGATATCCTTTTTCTCTCTTAACGCATTAGGGTGGTGATTAAAATCGAATTGAATAAGCGTCAAGAACAGATACTACAAATTGTGAAAGAAAATGGACCAATCACAGGTGAAAATATTGCTGATCGATTGAATCTGACGAGAGCAACACTTCGACCAGATTTAGCAATCTTAACGATGGCAGGCTTTCTTGATGCGAGACCTCGTGTCGGGTATTTTTATTCTGGCAGATCGGGGACTCAACTTTTGACGGATAGTTTAAATCATATTTTTGTAAAGGATTATCAATCGATACCGGTCGTTGTTAACGAGAGTATTTCCGTATATGATGCAATAGTCATGATGTTTTTAGAGGATGTAGGTACGTTATTTGTTGTTGATAAGCAATCCGTATTAGTAGGAGTTCTTTCACGGAAAGACTTATTACGAGCAAGTATCGGGAAGCAGGAATTATCATCCATTCCTGTTAATATTATTATGACGAGAATGCCGAATATTACGATGTGTACAAAAGAAGATTTAATGATTGATGTAGCGAAAAAGCTGATTGATAAGCAAATTGATTCGTTGCCGGTCGTGAAGGAGACGGAAAAGGGCTACGAAGTGATTGGGCGAATTACAAAAACGAATATAACAAAAGCTTTCGTAGCTTTAGCAGACGAAAAGTTTTAGGGGGGCTCGCAAAAAGCATGACAGGAATGAACGGTTCAATCATATATGTTGTATCGGACTCAGTAGGAGAAACAGCGGAATTAGTAACAAAAGCAGCGGCGAGCCAGTTTATGGGGGCCTCTTTTGCAATCAAGCGAATACCATACATAGAAGATGAACAAAACGTTGATGAAGTCATTTCGCTTGCTAAATTAAATGATGCGGTTATTGTGTATACGCTCGTAAAGCCAGACATTCGAGCATATATGGAACAGCAAATTAAAAAGGAGAATCTACCTGCTCATGATATTTTAGGTCCGCTTATGAACTTGCTTCAACAACGAGCGACGTTTAAGCCTTTAAATGAGCCAGGTTTAGTACGCAAGCTTGATGATGATTATTTCAAGCGTGTAGAGGCGATTGAATTTGCTGTGAAATATGATGACGGACGTGATCCACGAGGGATTTTACGATCGGATATTGTGTTAGTTGGTGTGTCTCGAACATCTAAAACGCCGCTTTCGCAATATTTAGCTCATAAGCGTTATAAAGTAGCGAATGTGCCGCTCGTTCCGGAAGTAAAGCCTCCAGAAGAATTATTTTTAGTGTCGCCGGAAAAGATTATTGGTCTGAAAATTAGCCCAGAAAAACTCAACCATATTCGGAAAGAACGTTTGAAATCACTTGGACTAAATGACCATGCTATCTATGCAAATATGGAAAGAATTAAAGAGGAACTAACCTATTTTGACTCTATTGTTTCGCGTCTTAAATGTCCAATCATTGATGTAACAAATAAAGCTGTTGAAGAAACAGCTAATTTAATTATTAATATTCTTCAAAATCGAAGCGTGAAATAACCATTTTTATGATAAGTTCATACATGATGATGGACGATAAGCTAACATATAATGTATAGCTTATTGCTCCATCCGCTTTTTTGTGTACAGGGCTATAAAAAAGTGGATGTAGAAACAGATTTTTTAGATTGAAATGATGGCAACTTTTGAAAAAATAGATTATAATAAAAAATTGCGAGAAATTGTATTATAAAGGTTTAGAGTTCCTTAATAAGGAATAAACTAGTGATTAACGAGAAGTCAAGGTTTACGTTATACATTCATTCACCTATTCATGAACGAGAGAAAGTAAAATGTCCATTTACAGAAGAGGTAGCTGAGACATAATCAAGTCTGTACAGGTAGTTGTTCTCTTCTCTTTTTATCACTTTCTCTCGATTTCTAAGTAGGTGTTTATTGCCTGTTAATTTGCGATAAAGATTCAATGGAGAAAAAGGATTATGGAGAAAGATGTAGAATTTAATGTTATGGACGATAAACCATCAATCTACGTTGATGCAGATGCATGCCCTGTGAAAAAAGAAATTTTGGATGCTGCTTCATTATTTAAGGTGAACGTTACATTCGTTGCTTCCTACAAAAATATGATGAGTAATCCGGAAGGAAAATGGGTATATGTTGATGCAGATAAGGAAGCGGCGGACTTATATATCGTTAACGCAGTAAAAAAGGGTGATATTGTTATAACAAATGATATTGGATTGGCTGGAACATTACTCCCTAAAGCTGTATATGTTCTTTCTTCAAAGGGAAAAGAATATACCGAAGAGAATATTTCGATGCTTTTAGATATGCGTTACCTTTCCGCTAAAATGCGCAGAGCTGGTAAACATACAAAAGGGCCAAAAGCATTCTCGAAGGAAGATCGCATTAAATTTGCACAGGTACTTGCAAAAATTTTGTCGAACCTTGAAGGAATTTAGCCGTACATATCGAATAATAAACAATCACCTAAATTATAAGGTGAGAATATGACAAATGCCCGAATAGAAGATGAAAAGATTAATGAAATTCGCGAATCGGTCGATATCGTCGAGTTAATTGGCGAATATGTTCAATTGAAAAAACAAGGTCGAAACTATTTTGGTCTATGTCCTTTTCATGGTGAAAATAGTCCTTCGTTTTCCGTTTCTGCTGAAAAGCAAATTTTCCATTGCTTTGGTTGCGGAGCAGGTGGTAATGTTTTTACCTTTTTAATGGATATAGAAGGATATAGCTTTGTTGAAGCTGCTAAGGTTTTAGCGGAAAAAGGAAATGTTCCTTTAGATGTTGAAATCAATAAAGGACAATCACGCTCCAATTTGCCGGCTGGTTCAGAGCAAATGCTTGAAGCACATGATTTATTACGAAAATTTTATCACCATCTTCTGGTCCATACAAATGAAGGTCAAGAAGCGTTAGAGTATTTATTAAATCGTGGGTTTACTGAGGAGACAATTGAACAATTTCAAATCGGTTATGCTCTAGATTCATGGGATTTTGCGGCTAAGTTTTTGAAGAAAAGAGGATTTTCTTCAGAATTAATGGAGCAAGCAGGCCTCATTATTTTTAGAGAGAAAGGTGAATCTTATTTTGACCGTTTTCGTAATCGGGTAATGTTTCCGATTATGGATCATCAAGGAAATACGATTGCGTTCTCGGGGAGAGCGTTAGGTGAGGATCAGCCTAAATATTTGAATAGCCCTGAAACGCCAATCTTTAATAAAAGCAAAACTTTATATAATCTTCATCAAGCAAGGCCGCATATTCGAAAAAAAGCGCAGGCGGTTATTTTTGAAGGCTTTGCTGACTGTATTTCAGCTGTTCGTGCGGGCGTTGAACATTCGATTGCTACAATGGGAACAGCTTTGACAGAACAGCATTTGCAACTTTTGAAACGGAATACAGATCAAATTATTATTTGTTATGATTCTGATTCGGCTGGGTTACACGCAGCGAATCGTGCCGCTAATATGCTTCATGAAAACGGTTTTGGGATAAAAGTGGCGCTTATGCCAGACCACCTTGACCCCGATGACTACATAAAGAAATTTGGTGAAAAAAGCTTTGTTTCTGAAGTAATAGGGGCTAGTCAGACCTATATGGCTTTTAAGCTTTACTATTTACGTTTAGGAAAAAATCTAAATAGTGAAGGAGATAGGATTCAATATATTGAAGAAGTGTTAAAGGAAATTTCGCGCTTACCAAATGCTGTTGAGCGAGATTATTATCTGCGCCAGCTATCAAGCGAATTTTCACTTTCTTTAGATGCCCTAGAGAAACAGCAACGGCAAATTTTTTTCAATGAACGAAAGAAAGGAACATTGCCACAACCTTCTTTGCAAAAAACAGTAACTTTGCAATATGAGCATAAGCTAAGGCCAGCGCATCAGAATGCTGAAAGATATTTAATTGCTCATATGTTAAAAAGTAAAGAAGCTGCTTATAAAATTCAACAAATGTTGGGAAACAATCGTTTTCATTTGGATGAACATCAAGCAATCATTACGTATTTATACGCTTATTATGAAGATGATCATGAGCCGGATACCAGTTTTTTTCTAACATATTTATCTGATCAAAACTTGAGAAGAATTGTTTCTGAAATAGAAATGATGTCAGTGAGTGAGGAAGTATCTGATAAAGAACTGACAGATTATATAAATCAAGTGTTGAAATATGAAAAAATGTTAAAGATAAAAGAAAAACAAGAAGAAGAGAAGGAAGCGGTGAGACGTAACGATACACAAGCGGCCGCCCGGATTGCGATGGAGATTATTCAATTGAGAAAAATGTTGTAAGAATGGTAAGTGTAAGTTTTGGAAGGAGGGGAACTAATGGCTGAGAAACCAGCACGTTCCAAAGAGGTTGATAATGAATTAAGTCTTGATCAAGTAAAAGAGCAGTTACTAGAGTTAGGGAAAAAACGAGGCTCATTAACGTTAGAAAAAATTGCTGCTAAAATTGGCGGCTTTGAATTAGACTCTGATCAAATGGATGAGTTCTATGAATATTTAGGTGAACATGGCATTGAAATTCTCACAGATGGTGAAGAAGAAGATGAAGATGACCCGAATGGGAAAGAACTAGAAAAAGAAGAAGAGTTTGATTTAAATGATTTAAGTGTTCCTCCAGGTGTAAAAATTAATGATCCTGTCCGTATGTATTTAAAGGAAATTGGACGAGTAGATTTATTATCTGCTGAAGAGGAAATTTCTTTAGCAACACGTATTGAAGAGGGAGACGAAGAAGCAAAGCGCCGATTAGCTGAAGCAAACTTACGACTTGTTGTTAGTATTGCGAAGCGCTATGTAGGGCGAGGTATGCTATTTTTGGACTTAATTCAAGAAGGAAATATGGGACTGATTAAAGCTGTTGAGAAGTTCGATTATCGTAAAGGCTTTAAATTCAGTACATATGCAACTTGGTGGATTCGTCAGGCTATTACTCGTGCTATTGCTGACCAAGCAAGAACAATTCGAATTCCAGTTCATATGGTAGAGACGATTAATAAATTAATACGCGTGCAAAGACAGCTATTGCAAGATTTAGGACGTGAACCGACTCCAGAGGAGATTGCGGAAGATATGGATTTAACTCCAGAAAAAGTTCGGGAAATCCTGAAAATTGCTCAAGAGCCTGTTTCTCTTGAAACGCCTATTGGGGAAGAAGATGATTCACATTTAGGTGACTTTATTGAAGACCAAGATGCAACATCTCCTTCAGAGCATGCAGCGTACGAACTTTTGAAAGAACAGCTTGAAGATGTACTAGATACGTTAACAGATCGTGAAGAAAACGTTCTACGTCTTCGATTTGGGTTAGACGATGGTCGTACTCGAACATTGGAAGAAGTAGGGAAAGTGTTTGGTGTTACTCGTGAACGTATCCGACAAATAGAAGCAAAAGCATTGCGTAAGCTGAGACATCCAAGTCGAAGCAAACGTTTAAAAGACTTTTTAGAATAGAAAAAACACTCCGAGAGCCGGCTTGATTCATATCAAGTGCGGCTCTTTCTTTCTTCTCAATAGTTCCTTCTTTTTGCCGATATAGTAGGTAAGAAGGAATTTGGAATTGAGGGTGGGAATATGAATGAAACACGTAAAAAAATTATTTTACAGGAAATCAAGTATTGGAAGCAAACGAATCTTTTGCCTGAGCAATATTGCGATTATTTATTGACTTTATATAGTCGCGGTGAAGAACAAATTACACCGCCGCCAAAAGAGAGTAGCAGGTCACTAGCCATTCCATTATGGATATTTACGTCCCTTTTTTTTCTAACCTTATTTGTCAATTATTTTACTGAAATTAACAAGGGATTGCAAATCGCAATTACAGCATTTTTCATTATTATGTTTGGTTCCTTTATTTATCGGTATATTAAAAGTGCATGGTTATTGCAGTTAGCCTTAGTTGGTTTAGCATTACTCGTTCTTATGGAATCGGTTCATATTGTTGACCTAGTATTTCCGAATAGTACTGGTGCTCTCTATATGGTCCTGCTAGTTCAATGTGTTATTTGGTTTCTAGTAGGTCGCCGATTAAAATTATTGTATTTTTCTATCTCTGGAGTGATTGGAGCTTTCATTATTGTCTATTTTTTAGCAAGATTATTTTTTTAATGCTTTTTTATGGAAAAAAATTGGCAAATGATATACTATATAATGGTAGTGGTAGTTGTGACAAACCTTGAGAAAGCGCATAAATATTTGTTAAATTTAACAAAATAGAATATATCTGTTTATTTTTACTCTTTTCCTTAACCATGTTTAAGTAAATTAATAGTTGTTTGGACAGAATACTCTGATTCAAACAGTCTAGGTTCTATGGGAGGTTAATTCTATGAAGCGTAATCCAGTTGTACCATTTATTGTGATTATGGTGTTTGGAATTGGACTTATGTTTATGCTTTCTTTCAAAGGTTTAAGTGATTCTAAACAAATGGCTAAGGAGCAAGAAAACGGGGGTAAAACGGAAGAACCTACTGAGAATGCAGCGGCAACTCCTGAAGATATTTATAAACAAAACTGTATTAGCTGCCATGGTGATGCGTATCAAGGCGGTGTCGGTCCTGCTTTAAAAGGTGTAGGTGACCGATTATCTGCAGATGAAATTAAAAATACTTTAACGAATGGGAAAGGCGCTATGCCTTCTGGGTTAGTACAAGAAGATCAGCTGGATGGAATGACTGAATTTTTACAAGGGTTAAAATAATGAAAAACCACTGAGTTGTTCATATAGGACAATTCAGTTCTTTTTTTGTATAGATAAATTTCGCTGAACAAGTGAAGTTTTGTTATAATCTTAAAGAAAATGATTTGAAATACATATAAGAGAGTTGATTTAGATGAATCATGAAAAACTATCGATGCGTTTGCAGCGTGTCGCCTCATATATTCCAAAAGGAAGTGTTCTAGCGGATATTGGTTCGGATCATGCTTACCTTCCTTGTTATGCGATCAACAATCAGTTGTGTGCGAAAGCGATCGCTGGGGAAGTCGTAGAGGGGCCTTATCAATCGGCGTTAAAGCAAGTACTAGAAACCGGTTTACAGGATGAGATTGCTGTCCGTAAAGGGAATGGGCTAGATGTTCTCGAAATTGGCGAAGCAACGGCTGTAACGATTGCTGGCATGGGCGGTACATTGATTGCAAGCATTTTGGAAAGAGGTAAAGAGAAATTAACAAAAGTAGAGCGTCTTATTCTTCAACCGAATGTAGGTTCTAGAAACGTTCGAACATGGTTAATAGAGAATGGATGGGAATTGAAAGCGGAAGAAATTCTTGAAGAAGACGGGAAAATCTATGAAATTTTGCTGGCTGAAGCAGGGGAGCCGCTTAAGCCTTATCAAAATAAGCATGAAACAGGTCTTCAGTTTGGTCCGTTTTTGCAAGCGCAGCGCAGCCCTGTTTTTATAAAAAAATGGATGCAAGAAAAGGCTCATTTATTAAATGTAATTGCGCAAATGGATGCAAGTGGAAACACTAATTTAGAAGAAAAGCGAAATGAATTATTGAAGCAAATTAGGGTTATTGAGGAGGTGCTGGCATAATGAAAACAGCGAATGGACATCAAATTATTGAATTGTTTGAGCAGTTTTCTCCGAAGCATTACGCAATGGAGGGAGATCCAATTGGTCTTCATATTGGCTCTTTAAATAAGCCTGTTTCAAAAGTAATGATTGCTTTAGATGTACTGGAGGAAGTAGTAGATGAAGCGATTGAAAACGGCGTGGAGCTCATTATTGCCCATCACCCGCTTATTTATCGTCCGCTCAAAAAAATTGATACAACGAGTACAGCTGGTAGAATTGTTGAGAAATTGATTAAGCATGATATTGCTGTGTATGCCGCTCATACGAATTTAGATGTTGCAAAGGGCGGTGTGAATGATTTACTAGCGGAAGCCCTGCAATTACAGCAAACGGAAGTATTAGCTCCAACACATGAGATCACTTTGAAAAAGCTCGTTGTGTTCGTTCCTGTTGAGGCTGAGGATCAAGTAAGAGAAGCGCTTGGAAAAGCTGGAGCTGGTGCAATTGGAAATTATAGCAATTGCTCATTTTCTGCTGAAGGAACCGGACGATTTTTACCGGGAGAAGGTAGTGAACCAGCAATTGGTACGCAAGGCACATTAGAATCGGTATCAGAAGTGCGAATTGAAACGATTTTTCCAGAAAATATCGAGAAAAAAGTGCTGTCAGCTATGATTAAAGCACACCCATATGAAGAGGTCGCTTATGATTTGTATCGCTTAGATAACAAAGGAGAAGTGTTAGGCCTCGGAAAAATTGGTTCCCTTGCTTATGAAATGACACTTGAACAGTTTGCCGAGCATGTGAAGCGTACATTGGACGTGGATCGAGTGCGTGTTGTAGGGGATTTGAATACAACAGTTAAAAAAGTAGCCGTACTCGGTGGAGATGGTAATAAATATTTTACAACTGCTAAATTTAAAGGGGCAGATGTCTATGTGACGGGTGATATGTATTACCACACTGCACATGATGCGATGATGATTGGTTTAAATATTGTAGACCCAGGACATAATGTGGAAAAGGTAATGAAACAAGGTGTGGCAACGGTGTTATCGAATATGTGTCAAGAACGAAAGCTAGATGTGACCTTTATTCCGTCTAAATTGAATACAGACCCGTTTACATTTGTTTAATAATAGAAAAAGTCGTCCAAGGACGACTTTTTCTATTATTTAGGTACTTTAATTTTCGGTAAAATTTTATTTAATGGTGTTTTCTTTTCTGTATTCCATGTTGATTCGTCATTTGGATTATATTTTTCTAAAAAGGTAATGACCTCTTTGGTAATCGGTGTTGGCGTTGAGGCACCTGATGTCACTGCTACGGTTTCAACATCTTTTAGCCAATCAAGATTTAACTCAGAAATATCCGCAATTCGGTATGCTTTCGTCCCAGCAATTTCCTCTGAAACTTGAGCTAAACGATTCGAGTTATTACTTTTTGGATCACCGACAACAATGAGAACGTCCGCTTCGCCAGCTTGCTGTGCAACGGCTTCTTGACGAACTTGAGTTGCCAGGCAAATTTCTTTGTGTACTTCAGCATGCGGATACTTTTCTTTTACTTTTTCCATAATATCTAAAACATCCCATTGGCTCATTGTTGTTTGATTTGTAACGATAATTTTATCGCTTTCAATGGTTAATGCTTCTACATCTTCAGCATGTTGGACAAGGTGAACGATATTTGGCGCAACACCAATCGCTCCTTCTGGCTCTGGATGTCCTTTCTTACCGATATAAATGACTTGATAGCCTTCTTTTTGTTTGGCACGAATTAAGTCATGAGTCGCTGTTACATCCGGACATGTGGCATCAAGCGTCACGAGCCCTTTTTCCTCTGCAATTTTACGAATTTCTGGTGAGACACCGTGAGCAGTAAAAATCACGGTTCCTGAATCGACCTGCTCAATAATTTCTTTTCGATTTTTGCCATCAAGTGTGATGATACCATCTTCTTCAAATGCATCTGTTACGTGCTTGTTATGCACAATCATGCCTAAAATATAAATGGGGCGAGGCAATGTTTTATCTAAAGCCGCATTTCTGGCGATAACCATGGCATCGACAACACCATAGCAATAGCCGCGCGGTGATATTTTGATTACTTTCATCTATATGTCCTCCTTATAAAAGCAAAAAAACAATTAATTTTATTATATAGGAGGAATGAGCATAATACAAAACATCAAATAGTTATTAAATGTATAGTTTCGGCCCGGATGTCTTTTTCTTTTTTTGTTTTGGTTTTTTGGCCATTTTTTGTTGTGCGGTTTGTTCAGTGGTCGATTTAGGAGATTCTTCTGTAGGAATCTCGGTGACTGTTTCTTTTGATATGTTTTCTTCTTGTTTGGGTTCTTCTTTTTTATCGTTGTCGTTAGAACTAAAGGCCCGAATAATATTCCACATGGACGGTAAGTTTTTAATCATTGGACCATATTGTTGAACGATTGGGGTAAATTGTTCTGCTGCTTGAAGTACTTTTTGCGTATTGTTAAGCATGTTTGTAATACCTTCAGGATTTCTAAGTGTTTCCATGATACCGCCGCCGCTATTATTGCTCCGTGTTTCTTGTTTTCCTTGTGAGGGTGGTGCGAATAAGTTTTGGGGAGCAGCCTTTTGTTTAGACTTACCGAGTAACCTTCCAATCAGACCTTCCTTTTTAGGTCGTTGTTGCATCATGTCTTGTTGATGGAAAGGTGCATTTGCCCTTGGTTGACGCATACGAGGTTGTTGCGGCATTTGCTGGAAAAAGGAGTTTGATCCTGAAGGTACAGGCATTCCTCTTTGAAAGTTTGATGGCGGATACATATTTCGTCGATTGGATGGCGGAAAGTTTGGCCCTGAACCAGGGTGTCTTCCTTGAATCATATTGTTTCCCTCCTTATCAGGGGAAAATTATTTTTTCTATATTAGTATGCAAAATAAGAAAAAAGGTTTGAACAATGGCAAAACTAGAACGATTTGTTGTGAAGTTGGTGGAAAGAGGGTAAGATGGTAACGATAGTTTGTTTGTAAGCAGTCCATGATGCTTATATCAATACTTAATAAAACCAAGTGCCTTGCGCTTTTCTTCATAATTATTTTATAATCATAGGATATGTGAACGATTTGACCCATAGGATAAAGGAGTTTTTTGATGAAACAAAATCAATTTGAACGTTTTAATTTGCAGAGCCATATAGTTGATGCGGTTCAGAATTTAGGGTTTAAAAAGCCGACGGAAATTCAAGAACGTGTGATTCCTGCGATTTTAAACGATCATAGTTTAATTGGCCAATCGCAAACAGGAACGGGAAAAACCCATTCATACTTGTTACCGATTATGGAAAAACTGAATCCAGCTAAACAAGAAGTTCAAGCGATTATTTCTGCGCCAACTAGAGAATTAGCTACTCAAATTTATAAAGAAGCTCTAAAAATTGCCGATTATTTTCCGGAAGAGGCTCCTGTTCAAGTCCGCTGCTTTATTGGCGGAACGGACAAGCAGCGGACGATTGAAAAGTTAAAAACACAGCCGCAACTTGTAATTGGGACTCCAGGTAGAATTAAAGATCTTGTGGAAGAACAAGCTTTGCAAGTATATGGAGCAACGATGCTTGTTGTGGATGAAGCTGATTTGATGCTAGATATGGGCTTTATTGAAGATGTTGATAAATTTGCTGCAAGAATGGCTGAAAAAATCCAAATGCTTGTCTTCTCAGCAACGATTCCAGAGAAATTAAAACCATTTTTGAAAAAGTATATGGAAAATCCAAAATATGTTCAAGTGAATCCGAAGCAAGCAACAGCAGCGAAGATTGAACATGTACTGATTCCAGTTCGTCACCGCAACAAAATTCAACTATTACATGATATCGCTGTTCGCTATAATCCATATTTAGCGATTATTTTTACGAATACGAAAAAAATGGCTGACACTGTTGCGGATGAGTTAATAGCCAAAGGATTGACGGTTGGACGTATTCATGGTGACCTTTCACCGCGTGATCGTAAACGAATGATGAAGCAGATTAATAATTTAGATTATCAATTTATTGTGGCGACAGATCTGGCTGCGCGTGGAATTGATATCGAAGGTGTTAGCCATATCATTAACTATGAGCTGCCATCAGATTTAGACTTCTATATTCATCGTACAGGCCGAACAGCACGTGCAGGTCAATCGGGTATTGCGGCAACGATTTATGATACATCGGATGAAGATGCATTAATTCGTCTTGAGAAAATGGGTGTCACTTTCCACGATGTGGATATTCAAAATGGTGATTGGATTGAAATCGATGAACGAAATAAACGAAAACATCGTAAAAAGCAAACTTCTGAAATTGATGTAAAAGCAAAAACAATGGTTAGAAAATCGACTAAAGTCAAACCAGGCTATAAAAAGAAACATCAACGTGAAACGGAAGAGTTTAAGAAACGACAACGTCGCATGGCTAAAAAACAAAGATAAGCTGTGTTGAATGTGTTTGAAGAGAGGAGGACATTAGAGTGTTGAAAATTGGATCTCATGTATCGATGAGCGGGAAAACGATGCTGCTCGGTGCAAGTGAGGAAGCTGCTTCTTATGGAGCAAATACCTTTATGATTTATACAGGGGCTCCGCAAAATACGCGCCGTAAAAAGCTAGAAGAGTTAAATATTGAAGCGGGAACGAAACATATGGCTGAGCACGGAATGACAGATATTATTGTTCATGCTCCGTATATTATTAATATTGGAAATACGACAAAGCCAGAAACATTTGAACTTGGTGTCAATTTTTTAAGAAGCGAAATTGATCGTACAGAAGCGATTGGTGCGCGTCAAATTGTTCTTCATCCAGGAGCGCATGTTGGGGCTGGTAGTGAAGCGGGAATTAAGAAGATTATCGAAGGATTGAATGAAGTGCTAACAGCTGAGGATCAAGTGCAAATTGCTCTTGAAACGATGGCAGGGAAAGGAACCGAATGCGGCCGCTCGTTTGAAGAGCTAGCGATGATTATCGATGGTGTTACACATAATAAACAACTGTCTGTTTGTATGGATACTTGTCATATTCATGATGCTGGATATAATATCGTTGAAGATTTTGATGGCGTGCTAAATGAGTTTGACAAAATTGTCGGCATTGACCGTATTAAAGTGCTTCATATTAACGATAGTAAAAATGTACGTGGAGCGCGTAAAGACCGTCATGAAAACATTGGGTTTGGTCACATTGGGTTTGATGCTTTAAACTATATTGTCCATCATCCACAGCTTTTATCCGTTCCTAAAATTTTAGAAACACCATTTGTTGGTGAAGATAAAAACGATAAAAAAGCACCGTATCAATTCGAAATTGAGATGCTAAGAAACAAGAAGTTTGATGATAATGTGCTAGAGGAAATTAAAAATAGCTAAC
Organism: Peribacillus sp. Hz7; assembly: GCF_042136355.1. NCBI lineage: Bacteria > Bacillati > Bacillota > Bacilli > Caryophanales > Bacillaceae > Peribacillus > Peribacillus sp. Hz7. The sequence continues at coordinate 14,081 of NZ_JBHHJV010000010.1, read as the reverse complement.
TGTAAAAAGGGACATCTCATCCAATTGGATGAAACGTCCCTTTTGGGTTTACCATTCATAACGATGTATAACTAAGCTTTTTTGATTTTTTACAGTTTTGGCGTCTAGCTGCACCTGCTATGAAAAAGATGAGAGTCCTCAACATTCTATTTTCTACATATACATAAACGAGCCATTTCCCCTGTTCTTAATAAGAACCAGTTAGTTGATAGAAGATATTTTCGATTTGCTTTGCTTTATTCATACCAGTGATGCCGGCAATTCGACCAATGACCGTTTGTCTTTGACGAGAATCAAAAATGTTAATGTTTTGTCCTGCAAGCAGTCTTGTAATACCTACCGCTTCTTGCTGGGTTAAAGATACTTGATACTGTGCCGCTAGAGCGAGCAACTCATCCGGTTTAATTTGATTAATCTTATGATTGACCATCATTTCAAATAATTTCATAGTCGTTTTCCCTCCTTTTTTAAAACATATGAAGAGGGGATGAAGATGTGAACGAAAACTGCAAGCGCGGTTCTTTACTTCTTCTTCTTTTTTCGATATACTTCTCTTTATCAAATCGTAATGATTCTTAAAAAAAGGTGATGTAATTTGGAAATACAGGATAATCATCCAATTATTAAAGTGAAAAATCTTTCTTATAAATACACAAAAGATAAAGTGTTAGAAGATGTGTCTTTTGAAGTGCCGCGTGGAGCTTTTTTAGCTATCGTAGGTCCAAATGGATCAGGTAAGTCGACTTTATTAAAGTTAATTCTTGGGTTGCTAAGAACGCAAGAAGGTACAATTAAACTGTTTGATGAAAATATTCGTTCATTTAAAGAGTGGCAACAGATTGGTTTTGTTTCACAAAAAGCGAATTCATTCAATTCAGGGTTTCCGGCAACGGTGTTTGAAGTCGTTCAAAGTGGATTAACGAAGAAATTAGGTTTATTTAAATTTCCTAAAAAAGCGGATAAGCAAAAAGTAAAAAAAGCTCTAGAGGCTGTCGATATGTTATCCTTTCAACATCGGAATATTGGTGAATTATCAGGCGGGCAACAACAACGGGTGTTTATTGCACGGTCGCTTGTAAGTGAACCACAATTACTGATTTTAGATGAGCCGACCGTTGGAGTGGATTCTAAACATGTGCATCAGTTTTATGAAATGCTTGAAATGCTGAATAAACAATTAGGCATTACACTTATTTTAGTTACACATGATGTCGGTACAGTAACGGATAAAGTGACACATGTAGCCTGCTTGAATAAAAAGCTGCATTTTCATGGAGATGCATGTGAATATAATCAATTAAATGAAGAAGAGCTGTCGTCTTTTTATGGACATGACGTCAAGCTTTTAAGTCATAATCATTAAGATGTTTTGGAGGATAGCCGAATGATATCGGGGTTATTGCAATATGAGTTTTTGCAAAACGCATTTATTACAGGAATTATTATTGGAGTATTGGCGCCGCTCTTGGGCGTTTTTATTGTGGTTAGACGGATGTCTATGATTGCAGATGCCTTAAGTCATGTAGCACTTGCAGGGATTGCGTTTAGTTTACTGTTGCAAAAGAGTTTTGTTTCGCTAGGCGGATTAAATCCACTTTATATGGGAATGGCATTTTCTGTTGGTGGTTCTTTATTTATTGAGAAGTTAAGAACCATTTATAAGCATTATCAGGAGCTGGCAATCCCGATTATTTTATCAGGCGGAATCGGACTTAGTGTTATTTTTATTTCCGTTGCAGATGGGTTCAATGCGGATTTATATAGTTATCTATTTGGAAGTGTAAGTGCAGTTAGCCGCTCTGATTTATATGTCATTATCGGAGTAGGCATAGCGGTTATTGTAACGTTAATATTGTTGTTTAAGGAACTGTTTTTGCTTTCATTTGATGAAGAACATGCGAAGGCTTCTGGTATTCCTTCTAAAGTGATTCATTTTATTTTTATTGTACTTGTCGCTCTTGTGATTGCAGCATCTATGAGAGTGGTTGGAATTTTGCTTGTCTCATCTTTAATGACGCTGCCGGTTGCTGCGAGTTTACGATTTGCACAAGGATTTAAACAAATGATTGGTTATTCAGTTGTTTTTGGTGAAATATCCGTCATAGGTGGTTTATTTTTATCTTATGAGCTAGATCTTGCTCCAGGTGGAACGATTGTAATGCTAGCTGTACTCATTCTTGTTTTAGCAATTATTATTGATAAGTGGAAAAATAGGTAAATGAGGTGTTTTTTTGAATGTAACAACAGCGATTCAATTACTGAAGGATAAAGGGTATAAACAAACGGGAAAAAGAGAAGATATGCTTCAGCTTTTTTCTTCTAGTAATAAATATTTAACAGCAAAAGATGTATTAGAGAATATGAAGTCGAGCTATCCAGGATTAAGCTTCGATACGATTTACCGCAACCTTTCTTTATTTGTACAATTAGGTATTTTTGAAATGACAGAACTTGAAGGAGAGAAACGTTTCCGATTTACTTGTAGTCACTCTGAACATCATCATCATTTTATTTGTTTAGATTGTGGAAAGACGAAAGAAATTGCAGCGTGTCCGATGGAAAGTCTAGAAGATAATTTACAGGATTATGATGTGTCTGGTCATAAGTTTGAAATTTATGGCCGTTGTCCTGACTGTTGTGTACAGTCACAGTAAAAAGCGTGAAGACCATTTAGGTTTTCACGCTTTTTTTTTAGCTATATCCAGAACTCATATGACAATTTATACTTGCTGCACCTGCAGCCATTTACGAACCCAAGTTTGTGCTTCGTGCCAGGATTGAACGCGAATGACACTGTTTGGAACAGGATCTTGATTATAGGGTGTATTAAAGAGTAAGACAGGGATATTACATTCTTCAGCGATTGCAACTGCATTATCATGTTTATCTTCTAGAAATAGGTCGACCGCTAATTTTTTGGCTGTAGCTACTTTGTTGTGCGATCCAATTAATTCTAGATGATGATAGCTCAGTCGATGTTTGGCAAACCACTTTTCTGTGACATCAAGAAGATGCGGAGTACGTGCGCTAATATAATATAAATCAGCCGAAGCTGTCCATGCATTTAATACTTCTTTTGCCCCATCAGCAGGTAAAGATTCTTTATAAAAGATTGGTTCATTTGTTAAGAACCAGTGGTTAAAATCTTCTTTTGACACGTTCACATATGGATAAAAATCATATTGGGTAATGTCTTCATATGTTAAATTTAATTGAAAAGCGTCATTTAAAAATGGAACAAAGGTGTCTGGTCGTGTGACGGTTCCATCTATATCTATTCCAAATCGTTTCTTCATCGTTGATGTGCCCTCTCCTTATTTTTCATACATATAGTGTAACATAAATTAGTGAAAGCGTTCTTTTAGTAAATGGCAACAATATTGTTTAACAAATCCATTATAAAAAGGGCACGGTAATTATCCAGGGCTAAAAAGCATTGCAGTTCTTAGGAGCTGCGGTTTAGATTAGGGTAGTTTTTTCGTATAGTTTTATTTATACAATCTGTTCAGACAGATGTAGTTTATCCCAATAGATGAAAGATTTTTAACGTAGTTTTTCATTTGTCTTACACACACTATAAATGCTCCTACTTAACGAAAGTGAGGAATGCATGTATGGAAGAGAATCGTTACACAAGTGTTGACGATGAAGTGCGTTTGACTCCAAAGCCAATGGATTCCACTTCGACCTCGACTTCGACTTCACAGGTTCATCAAACAGTCGATGAAGATCGAAATAAATACGAATCCGGTGAAGCGGTAAAAAATCATTATCTAGAAGAAACATCTGCTGAAATTGCGGCACCGATAAGTAATCGTGGACAAGCAACGAATTCAGAAAGATATGATGATCCTGCATATGGTATTGGTTTCGGTGGTACATTAGTTGGGACCCTTGCGTTAATTGCATCCATCCTTTCCTTATTTATGATGCCAATTTTACTTGGTATTGTCGGCATTGTGGCTGGGTTTATTGCCCGTAGTAAAGGAGCAAAAAGTCTTGGAGCATGGGCAATCGGGATTGGTGCTGTCTCAATTATTGTTGGCATCTTTATCTTGCCGTTTTTTTAACAAGACGAAAAAAGCTTGGATTCGACGACGAATCCAAGCTTTTCTTAGGAAAACAGTATAGAATTTGTCTAGCTTAATTACTTTATTTTTATTTCAACGCTTCAGCTTTTTGTTTAGCGTAATATTCCTCGGCAATTAAGTCGATTTCTTTCTTTAATTCTTCTACCATTGTTTCTTCAGGTACTTTACGAACAATTTGCCCTTTTCTAAATAGAAGTCCTTCTCCTCGGGCTCCAGCGATGCCGATATCAGCTTCTCGAGCTTCACCAGGTCCATTTACCGCACAGCCGAGAACAGACACTTTAATCGGTGCCTTAATCGTTTGGATATACTCTTCTACTTCGTTTGCAATAGCAATTAAGTCGATTTCAATACGACCGCATGTTGGGCAAGAAATCAGTGTAGCCATATTAGAGGCAAGACCAAATGACTTTAATAATTCTCGTGCTACTTTTACTTCTTCAACAGGATCAGCACTCAAAGAAATTCGTAATGTATTACCGATACCTTTGCTTAGGATAGCTCCTAAACCAGCAGCGCTTTTTACTGTACCAGAGAATAAAGTTCCTGATTCTGTAATGCCGAGATGTAATGGATAGTCAAAGGCTTGTGCGGCTTTTTCGTATGCTTCAATGGCTAAGTTAACATCAGATGCCTTCATGGAAACGATAATATCATGAAAATCTAAGTCTTCTAAAATTTTGATATGATGCAAAGCACTCTCTACCATACCGTCGGCTGTTGGGTATCCGTATTTTTCGATAATGCGTTTTTCTAATGAACCAGCATTTACACCGATTCGAATTGGTACACCCTTTTCTTTCGCTGCCTTTACAACCGCTTCGACTTTCTCGCGACGGCCAATATTTCCTGGGTTAATCCGAATCTTATCGGCTCCCCCCTCAATCGCTTTTAAAGCAAGTCGATAATCAAAGTGAATATCAACAACAAGTGGAATGTTGATGCGTTTTTTTATTTCTGGAATGGCATCGGCTGCTCGTTCATCTGGACATGCAACGCGGACAATTTGGCAGCCCGCCTCTTCAAGGCGCAGAATTTCAGCTACAGTCGCTTCGACATCATGGGTTTTTGTCGTTGTCATACTTTGAATAATTACTTCATTATTACCGCCAATGGTTAGATTACCAACCTTAATAGGGCGGGTTTTAGTACGATGTATAATTTCACTCAAGTGGGATTCGCTCCTTTTGGAAGAAATCATGTTTGATTTTCCCTATTGTTCACAAAATATTGTATCAATGTTAGGCACTAGTTGACAAGGAAATGGATGTATTATCTTTTTTAATAGACTGTGTTAAACATCGAGAAAATTCTATCTTATCCTTGTTTTATATCGCTGTCTATTTATAGCTCGGAATTTTATAGGTTTTTCCGATTTGCATTTGTTCGGGTTTTAGCCCTTCATTTAGCTCTTGAAAATCACTCACAATCGATTCAATTGGCTGTTTTAGTGTCCCTTCTTCTTGCTCAATAATTGACAATAAGGTGTCACCCGGCTTCATGGTTTTTTTTACATATTGCAGTTTGTGTTTATTCGCTGTTTGATGAACAGGTTGTGAAGGTTCTTTTGCAGGAGAAGAAGATGACTTTGGTAAAGTTCCTGTTGTGACATCAAAGTAAACGATAAACAGAATAAAACATACGCATAGAAAACCGATTAGCCGTTTCATTTGTAACCCCCATTACTTGTCTTTACTTTATATATATTTAGGAGCCATTTTTTTATGCCTAAAATTAAGCACTATTCTTTTGTTTCTATGATTCGATGAATCCATTGTGAATGGAGTGAAGTAAAGCTGCTATGTTCCTTCTTGTTAAAAAATACTTCAATTATTTAATATAGTAGATTTAATGGTCTAGATGTTCCTAATAGAGGGGTTGTGTAAAAATATTACTTTTATAAAGGTGTAAACCTTTAGATTTGTTGGTATATAGGAAATTTATCTTATTTTTTACAGGTTATTTACAGAACATTAATAATTTCATCGGATAATGAAAGTGATTCAAAAGGAGGGTTTTATGAAAAAAAAGTTTATTCATTACATATTTCACTCGAATTTAGTAGTTAATTGCACTCTAAAAACAAGGTTACTTATCTTGCTTATTAGTTCTTTAGTCTTAACATCATCAGGGATAAGTTATATTGCCTATGTACAATCGAAGGCTTCCACAATCAATGCTGTGGAACAGAGGCTAGAGCGAGAGTCCGTATTGTTTTATCAAATGGTGCAAAATTTAATGTATCTCTATGTTGGAGATGAGGAGAAGTTTTCACAGAAAGTAGAATCTGTCGTGAAAAGTCAAAGTTTTCAAATGGCTCAGGATGGTCTGCGAAGTGATTATTTTCTTTTAAAAGATGAAAAGCTAACTCCGTTTTTAGATAGTAAACAATCGAAAGTACATCTTTCTGATTCGCTTCAACGGAAAATCGTTGAGCAACAAAATGGAATTGTGACGACGTCGATTGAAGGCAAGAAATATACGTTAGCTTTCCGTTATATTCAAGAGTTAAAGGGGCAATATATTATTGTTTTGCCACAAGAGAAATATTTAGGAGAAATTCAGCAAATGGCTTGGTCAATTAGCGGGGTAGCTTTCATCTGTTTAATTCTATCTGCGTTATTAGCGGCTTTCATGATTAACAAGCTAACGAAGCCACTAGAGCAAATTCGTGAAATGATGAGAAAAGCGAGAGAAGGGAATCTTGATATTTCGTTTGAAGGGATTCAACAAACAACTCCAGAAGTAAAATCTTTGATTAAAAGTTTTGGAACCTTGATTAGTTCACTGCAGGGATTGCTGCAAAATATTGGAGCGACGGCAGGGCGTCTCCATCATACAGGACAGCAGCTGCAGCAATCTTCTAATCATGTATTAGTCACTAATCAAGGACTCTTGGCAGGTATTGAGCTGGTCAAAAAAGCGGCTGAAGAAACGGCAAGCAGTTCAGACATACATATAGAAACTTTTCATAAAATGAAAAAGGATGTTCATTTAATTTTTGAAAAAATGGATCAATTATTTCATATTGCTAGAAATATGGATGAATCCGCTCAAGAAGGTACAGACCAAATGAATCTCTTATTAAGAAGAATGGATGTATTTCAACAAGAATCACAACATATTACGAAAACTGTTCATATGATGAGCACGCATTCTCAATCGGTTAACTCGATTGTTGCGCTTATTCAATCTATTGCAGAACAAACGAAATTATTAGCCTTGAATGCTACGATTGAGGCTGCGCGTGCGGGAGAGTATGGAAAGGGATTTTCTGTTGTGGCGACAGAGGTGAGAAAACTAGCAAATCAAACATCTGAAGCGGCGAAAGATATCTCTACAAATATGAGTCAAATGTTAGAGATAACGTCGAGAACGCAACTTGAGTTTGAACATCTCAATCTGCATCTTAATGAAAATGTAGAAGCTGTAATGGAAAGTAAACAATCGATTGATATTTGGAATGTAAAGGTGCAGCAAGTGAAAGAAACACTTCATTCTATACACGATTATTTAGGTCATTTACAGAAATCTTTGCCTCTAGTAGAAGAATCGACAGAGCGGTACGCCGCTTTATCTCAGCAAACATCTGCAAGTTCCGAAGAAATGTTAAACAGTTCTTACGCGCAGCAAAATCAATTAAAAGAAAGCTATGAAATTGGCACGGTGTTAAATGAATTATCAAGTGCCCTTAATCAACAAACCAAACAATTTCGCTCATCATAAGAAAAGGGAGAACAAAACCTACCTTTTAAAAAGGTTCTATTAAATAACGCTGTGGATTTTCAACTCATTTAACTTTCAGCAGAGCTGAAAGGTGTCCGAAACCGCGGTTTCATATGAATGAGCCAAAAATCGTATACATCAACAATTAATATAGTCTTTAAAAAAGCGCAAGGACCTTTACTAGTTAGGTCCTTGCGCTTGACGTTTACGTTTGTCCCACACTTAACGGGCAGTAAGACCCCCACCTCAAGCTTATGAGGAGTCAAAGAAGATAGGTGGGGGACAACTGCCCGTAAAGGTCCGATTGGTTCAACTAACCATCAGTGGGGGATGAAGGAAAACCCCCACTGATGGAAGTTTCACTTTATTGTTCTTGCTCGTGAGGTATTTCTTTTAATGTTAGGAAAAGAAGGATGAAGATAATGAACCAGTTCAAAGACATACTGAATGGAACGGTTGCCTGAAAGAGGTCCATAATTGTAAAGAAAATCGTCGGTAATGTTACGCAATAAGCAGTGATTGTCCATATTTGCTTGTAACGGAGCGGTTTCTGAAAAGCATTTTTGAGCACCAATCCGAAAATAGAAAAAATCGTTATTTTAATAAATAAGATTACTGCGGCTATTATGTAAAAAATAAAAATCATAATAGATAAGAACATCCATAATAAACTGTCCGCTTTATCAAGCCATGAGGAAATGGTTTCATTATTCCCTTCGATAAACGTATAAGGAGAAGACTGGGCACTTCCGGCAGATACAACGACAAATTCGGATTGTAGAAAGGCGAGGCCGTTCGTCGTTTGATTGGCAACTTTACTAGGTGTTAGTACACCAGAGTCATCCATAAAAATAGTAAAGCCTTCTTTGTGGATAATAATAGGTTCGTCGCTTTCTGTCGTTAACTTGCCATCTTTAATCTCAAATGCGGGTATTTCTGTTGAAACAGTTTGTTTAACCGCATAAATACTATCCTTTATCATCATGCTAAAATAATAACTAGCAGGGAGAATGGATAGGAGGGAGAGCACGAATACAAAAAAAATCGTTTTGCCTAATCCTTGATAACGAAAGGTCGCTATATCCTTAGGCGAGTACAAACTAACATATAGTTGTTTAAAGACATTCATATAAAACAGCACCTTTTTTCTATTCTATCTTGTTCATTGTATCTATCAGTTTGTGATAATACAACATAAACGATACAAATTCACTCTTTTAAAAATAAAGGCAAATGAAGGCGTGCTGTCGAAGTTCATACTAAGTAAAATTATTTTTGAAAGGAGATACATATGGATATTCTTTATTGGACGGTTGTCATCACCATGTTTATTATCGGTTTTATCGGCTTGATTTATCCAATTATTCCAAGCGTGCTCTTTATTTTCGCCGGCTTTATTCTATACGGATTTTTTTATTCATTCGAACCATTCCATTGGCTGTTTTGGACCATACAAATTTTATTTGTTTTGCTTTTATTTATGGCGGATTATGTAGCGAATATGATCGGCGTTAAAAAATATGGTGGTTCCAAAGCGGGGATATGGGGCAGTACTATCGGCCTTCTAGTGGGACCGTTCGTCATTCCTGCTTTCGGTATTATCATTGGTCCATTTGTTGGGGCAATTTTAGCAGAACTGCTTGTTCATAAGCGAGACTTATGGACCGCTTCGAAGATTGGGTTTGGCTCTGTTATTGGCTTTATTAGCAGTGTGTTGACAAAAAGCATCATTCAAATCGTAATGGTTGGATATTTTTTCTTTGTTATATATAAATAGTCTGAATAAAAAAACTAAAAAAGTGAAGCATAACGTTTGAAAGGCTAGTAAAATTTTGATAATCTATGCTTACGGGCTTTAGGAAACTTTGAAAACTAAAGCTAAATTATAGGTATACATAGGGAGGATTTTAATCATGGCATTTGAATTACCACAATTACCATACGCAGTTGATGCATTAGAACCACACATTGACAAAGAAACAATGAACATTCATCACACAAAACATCACAACACATATGTAACAAACTTAAACGCTGCAATTGAAGGAAACGAAGAGCTTCAAAGCAAAAGCATTGAAGAACTAGTTGCTAACCTAGATGCAGTTCCAGAAGCTATTCGTACAGCTGTACGCAACAATGGTGGCGGACATGCTAACCACTCTTTATTCTGGACAATTTTAACTCCAAATGGTAGCGGTGCACCAGCTGGTGAACTAGCGGACGCAATTGCTGCTAAATTTGGTAGCTTTGATGCGTTTAAAGAAGAATTCGCTAAAGCAGCAGCAACTCGCTTCGGTTCTGGTTGGGCTTGGTTAGTTGTAAATAACGGCGAATTAGAAGTAACAAGCACACCAAACCAAGATTCTCCATTATCAGAAGGGAAAACACCTATTCTTGGATTAGACGTTTGGGAGCATGCTTACTACTTAAACTACCAAAACCGTCGTCCTGATTACATCGGTGCTTTCTGGAATGTTGTAAATTGGGATGAAGTTACAAAACGTTACGCAGCTGCAAAATAATAAAGTAATGAACACGGGAATCCTCGAATAAGAGGGTTCTCGTTTTTTATTGTCTTTTTTCACATAAATGCTCCTCTTTTTTCAAACACTAAAATGAACAAAAAGGAGCGTTTGCATATGGGGATTTTACAAAAAGTAATCGGAGAAGGAGCAGTGCAAAAAGAATTGAATCTGCTGCTCATAATCGGTGGTTTATATAGTTTAAGCATCGCTTTATCTAATACATTTGTGAATATTTATTTATGGAAGCAATCAGGGGATTTTTTAGATATTGGCATTTATAATTTAATCGTTGTTATTGTTCAACCATTAATCTTTATTTTAGCAGGCCGGATGGCGAAGAAAGTCGATCGAATCATCGTGTTACGGCTTGGTGTTATTTTTTTAGCTCTTTTTTATTTAACGGTGCTCTTAGTAGGGGGAAATGCGACGAATTTTCTTTGGTTACTTGGAGCGTTGCTTGGAATGGGATATGGATTTTATTGGCTTGCTTTTAATGTATTAACATTTGAAATTACTGAGCCGGAAACACGTGACTTTTTTAATGGGTTTATGGGAGTTTTAAACTCTAGTGCTGGGATGATTGGTCCAATTAGCGCTGGATTCATTATTTCGCGGCTAAATCAATTTTCAGGATATACATTTGTCTTCGGTTTATCGTTGTTGTTGTTTGCAGTTGCCGTTTTATTAAGTTTCTTTTTAAAAAGACGACCTGCACATGGAAAGTATTGTTTTGTACGTGTTTTACAAGAGCGAAAAAATGATCGTAATTGGAGTTTGATTACGTGGGCCAACTTTTGTCAGGGGTTACGAGAAGGTACATTTATGTTTGTTATTTCTATTTTTGTATTTATTCAAACAGGAAGTGAATTGGCACTTGGGAGCTATGGGTTACTTCATTCAGCCGTTGCTTTTGTTGCTTATTATTTTGCTTCTCGCCTTATTAAGTCTGACATGCGCAATAAAGCGATTCTCTTTGGAGGAGTATTGCTTTATGCGGCAGTAATTTTCATTGCTGTGGATGTTACATATGCCAGACTTTTAATATATGCGGCAATGATTGCCGTTGGATACCCGCTTTTACTCGTACCGTATGTTTCCCTTACATATGATGTGATTGGGCGTGCATGGCATGCGGCGGAGATGCGAATTGAATATATAGTCGTTCGAGAGCTATTTATTCATCTTGGTCGTATTGTTTCTATTCTAGGTTTTCTCTTTGCTGTTTATTATTTCGATCCTAAGCAAAGTTTGCCGATTTTTTTATTAATTGCTGGTTTAGGTCATACGGTAATTTATTTCTTTGTCCGTCAAATCAAGCTAACCTAGATAGACATTGGATAAAATTAATAGTATTTCAAGGTAGAAAAAAACAACAATGTTCTATAGAATAAGGTAGTTAGCAAGACAATGGATAAAGGAAGTGTGGCATATAGTGAATAAAAAGAAAAAAACGCATGTGCCGTTCAGATTAAGTATTCTTTTCTTTTTAGTTTTTGTACTATTCTCTGCGTTAATCTTACGTTTAGGATTTATTCAAATTGCATATGGCGATGAATATAGTCGTGAAGTAGAAAGAACAGAAGAAGTGACGGTCAATAATGCTGTTCCACGTGGTAAAATGTATGATCGCAATTTAAACATTATGGTGGATAATCAGCCTTTAGATGCGATTACATATACAAGAAAACAAGGAACAAAATCAGCGGAAATGTTGGAAACAGCTGAGAAGCTAGCTAAGTTAATTGATAAAGAAACGGATAAAATAACAGAGCGGGATAAGAAAGATTTTTGGATTATGTTACATCCGGAACTAGCTGATCAAAAAATCACTGCCCAAGATAAAAAGAAAGTGACAGAAGGAGAGCTTACAGAAGCGGATTTATATAAGCTTCAACTTGAGCGGATTACGAAGGAAGAGTACGATACCTTTTCTAAGGAAGAGCTTGAGGTACTAGCTATTTACCGCGAGTTTACGAGCGGTTATGCATTAACGCCACAAATTGTAAAAAACAAAAATGTAACAAAAAAAGAGTTTGCACGAGTGAGTGAACATTTAGGTTCTTTGCCTGGTGTAGGGATTACAACAGACTGGGATCGTTCTTACGCATACGATAAAACGTTGAAGTCGGTATTAGGAAAAGTTTCTTCATCAGAGGAAGGGTTACCGAGTGAAAGTCTTGATTATTATTTAGCACGTAATTACAGTCGAAATGACCGTGTCGGGAAAAGCTATATCGAAGCACAATATGAAGAGGTTCTACAAGGTCAAAAGACAAAGATTCGTAATATTACCGATAAATCTGGAGATGTGGTTGATTCACAAGTGATTACCCCTGGACAACGTGGTAAAGATCTTGTCTTGACGATTGATATTGATTTACAACAGGCTACAGAAAAAATTATTGAAAAATATTTACTTGCTAATAAAAGAATGGGAAATACGAAGTTTTTAGATCGAGCTTTTGTTGTTATGATGGACCCAAATACGGGTGAAGTATTAACAATGGCAGGGAAAAGGTATGTGCGGGATTCAGAAACGGGGAAAGCTTCTATCGAGGATTTTGCATTAGGGAATATTACCACTTCTTATGCGATGGGTTCTGCCGTTAAAGGGGCGACCGTACTAACAGGTTACCAACAGGGCGCAATTCAACCGGGATCTGTCTTTTATGATACGAAGTTAAAAATTAAAGGAACACCAGCGAAAGGTTCTTATAAAGACTTTGGCAACATTAATGATTTGACTGCTTTAAAAGTATCTTCAAACGTATATATGTTCCGAACAGCTATTAATATTGGTGGAGGTACGTATATACCAAATCATTCTTTGAGCATTAACCCGAAGGCCTTTACAACAATGAGAAATTCTTATGCACAGTTTGGATTAGGAGTACGTACAGGTATCGATTTACCAAATGAAATGGTTGGGTTTAAGGGGACTGAAACTTCTCCAGGTAAGCTGCTTGACTTGTCTATCGGTCAGTATGATACGTATACACCGATGCAACTTGCACAATATGTATCCACTATTGCAAATGGTGGTTATCGAATGAAGCCGCATATTGTTAAGGAAATTCGTGAACCTGTAGAAGATAATGAGGAGTTAGGTTCCGTGGCTGAAGAAATTACGCCAACTGTTCTCAATCGTCTGCCTATGAAAGATTCCTGGATTCAACATGTTCAAGCGGGGTTTGAAAAGGTAACGATGGAATCAGGTGGAACGGCCTACCAATTTTTTGGTGGGAAACCTTATACAGTAGCGGGAAAAACAGGAACAGCCGAAGCGTTTTATGATGGCCCTGATCGTGAGAAATACAGCGAGCCGCAAGAAACGATGAACTTGACTATTGTTGGTTATTCACCAGCGGATAAGCCAGAAGTCGCTTTTGCAGTTGTCGTGCCATGGGCGTATCAAAGACATACGACAGATCATCATATGAATAAATTAATCGCTAGTGAAATTATGGATGAGTACTATAAGCTGAAAAAAGAACGTGCGAAGCAAGCAAAGGCAGAAGCAACGACTAAAGTAAAGGTTAATCATAACAAAGATAAGAAAACAGATGAGAGTGAAAGCTCAACAAATGAATAATAAATGAAAAACACGCTTTTGATTTGAAGTGACCCCTAAAAATTAGACACGGTTATTTCATTAGGCAGCTTGATGGGCATGAATTCGGTATTGTACCGGACTCATGCCTTTCTTACCTCTAGTCAAGTATTTTTAGATAATTTTATT